>JANONN010000161.1:0-16496 GCA_031420835.1 Ignavibacteriales bacterium
CGAAACATCGCATTGGAGATTCCAGAATGGGTGGAGGAATTGTGCATTCAATGCAACAAGTGCGCTCTGGTGTGTCCGCATGCAGCAATTCGAGTGAAAGTGTACGAACCGGCGTTCCTTGCCAAAGCCCCGGCGACATACAAGTCGATGGACTACAAAGGAAAAGAATACGATGGGAGGAAATATACCGTGCAAGTTGCCCCAGAAGATTGCACGGGCTGCACGTTGTGTGTCGAAGTATGTCCGTCACGAAGTAAGACCGATCCGCAACTCAAGTCGCTCAACATGAAGCCGTCCGCCGCAGGCGAACGCGAGCAGGAGCGGATCAACTATGATTTCTTCCTTCGATTGCCTGAAGTGGACCGTCGCGAAGTGAAGCTGGACACCGTCAAAGGCTCGCAGTTTCTCCGGCCACTCTTCGAGTATTCGGGTGCATGCGCGGGGTGTGGTGAAACGCCGTATTTGAAACTTGTGAGTCAACTCTTCGGAGATCGCTCGGTGATTGCCAACGCGACCGGATGTTCCTCGATCTTTGGTGGCAACCTTCCCACGACGCCGTGGGCTGTGAACGACGACGGACGGGGTCCGGCATGGTCGAATTCATTATTCGAAGATAATGCAGAGTTCGGTCTCGGCATGAGGGTCACCTTCGACAAGCTCGCGGAAATGGCACGTGAGCTTCTTCACCAACTCTCGGCCCAGGTGGGCGGAGAATTGGCAGACGCCATCCTCAATGCAGATCAATCCGACGAGGCGGGCATTTACGAGCAACGTCTTCGTGTCACTGAGTTGAAGGCCCGAGTCGAACAGATAGAAACGCCGGAGGCGAAACGATTCCTGAGCATTCTTGAGCACCTCGTGAAACGAAGTGTTTGGATCGTCGGTGGAGATGGATGGGCCTATGACATTGGGTACGGCGGTCTTGATCACGTGCTTGCATCGGGAAAGAATGTGAATATTCTCGTGCTCGATACGGAAGTGTATTCAAATACCGGTGGCCAGATGTCCAAGTCAACGCCCCGAGGCGCCGTTGCGAAATTCGCTGCCTCAGGGAAGCCAACGGCGAAAAAAGACCTGGGGCTTATGGCGCTAACGTATGGCAACGTGTATGTTGCGCGGATCGCTATGGGCGCCAATGATGCACAGACGGTTCGGGCAATCCTTGAAGCAGAGCGGTATGAAGGTCCATCGCTCATCATCGCCTATGCTCATTGCATTGCTCACGGAATCGACATGGGTAAAGGAATGCAAAACCAGAAGCTAGCGGTGGACACGGGGTACTGGCCTCTGTTCCGCTACAATCCGGCTCTGCTCGCGGATGGGAAAGCGCCGTTCATTCTGGATTCGAAGTCCCCGAAAGTTCCGCTCAAGGAGTTTACAGATCGCGAAGACCGGTTCACGATGCTCAGCAAGAGCGATCCGGCTCGTGCTGCGGAGCTTCAGGAACTTGCCCAGGCTGATGTCTACACTCGCTGGGCGATGTACGAACAGTTGGCGAAGCAAGAGGTTCGGAAAATGAATCAGGAATTCTGCCAATACTGCTCGCAGCCCAGAGACGCAAATCTCGATTGGCATCGCAGCATCGCTGTAGATGCCGACGGGAAAGAAACAGAGGTTCTCACCATTGTGCTGCGCTGCAAGCAATGTGGGACCCTTATCCGCACTACGCAACGGAGGGGAACTATCGAGCCGCGCGAGAAGATATTAATCCAATGAATCTCGCGCCGGTCTCATGAAAGAGCGGATGGCCTTACAAGCCCGGATGTCACATCTACCAAACCGATTTTGCTTGACTTGTTAGATTCGCTGTCGTAGATTCGTTTAGTGAAACAACGTAAGGATCAAATGGAAATCTCACATCATCGTGTGGATCCATTGAACGCTCATAGCGGTTCCCTCAGGTAGTTCCCTTCTCCGGTGCCTGACTTCCGCTAAAGCGTCAGTCGGTCCACCTGCATCATCCCGTTACTAACAATCTTACTGAAGACAGCGGCGCAGAAGCGTTTTTCGATTTCATGCGCTGCTTGCGGAAGGAGCGGTCACATGAAAACCTTCAATAATACATGCACAACGTGCGGGTCAGTGATGATCTTTCTCCATCGTCGCGGCTCAAGCGCTGGCACGTGGATGTGTCCGATCTGTGCAAGATCGGAAGAACTTGGGATCATGAAGCGAGAGAGAGACGACGAGAGTCCGGAAGGCCCGGACGATAACCGAAAACGAGCAGCTTAATGGTTTAGAGGTCTGAGAAAGGAGCAGAATATCATGTTGAGACAGAAAACGATCCGGGAAGTACACCGGGCATTGAACGAATTCCCATCGAAGAAGTCATCCAGCCGAGAGTCAGGTCACAGTCGACAGAGTGTGCATACGTACGATCGCCATGCTCTGCAGTACTTTAGGACCGTCATTCGTGAGATGATCGAAGAGGTGAGAGAAGATTTGCGTGTGATGAATGAGGCCATCTCCGATGAGAACAACGGATTGCTTATAAGCAGGCAGACGGACTTTCTTCGATCCCTTGAATCTGCGTTGAGGCGCGTTGAACAGGGAACCTACGGGCGTTGCAGTTCCTGTGGAAACCTCATCGAGAAGGAGAGACTTGAAATGGTGCCACACACCAAGCTTTGTGTTCCGTGCAAGAATACAGGGAAGAAACAGGTTGGACAGGTCGCGTTCGCTGATTAGAGAATTGCGGGTGAGAACGACAGCTGTTGAGATGTCCGCCGTCGAAAAATGATTATGACTCTCAGTTTTCCAACTCTGCGAAACGTTGATGATCACCTTCCCAAGCTTGCAGTACTTGTGGCTCACGAGAGACCTTTTCCTTCAAGAAACGTCCCTTTTTTGAAGGTGTCTCCGCGGGGACAATGGAACGAACCTTGCTCTCTCAATCAATAAGGACGCTGAGGTTTTTCTCTACCTTCATCTCTTAACTGATGTTACGCAAAACAGGTATGCCACCCTTTCAGGGTTTCTTGTCGTTGGCTATTGAGTTGGTCGGGGTGCTGCCCCGACCTGAAGTATATGACCCTTTCAGGGTCTATTGTACGTATTTCCACGAAGTGGATATATATTGCAACCGAGGGCGACGCCCTCGGAAACAACAAATCAAGAATCCATCTTGCCCTGAAAGGGCTACATATCGTTCGACTGAGCGCTCACGACGAAGTCTTCCTGTGCGTAACATCATCTCTTAATTGGAGACCATGGGCTATGGCACGACTCAATGACCTGATGAATTACTTGAATCGAAGTGGCATCCGATACCAGATACTCAGTCATGCTCCTGCATTCAAGGCACACGACGTTGCAATGGTGACTCATGTTCCCGACGTCCAGTTGGCGAAGACACTCATTGTGAAGGCAGGGCCGGTCTATTGGATGGCTGTCCTTCCCGCCGACCATCGTCTCGATGAGCGACTGCTTAAGGATGCGTTGGAAGTTCATCACCCTCACCTTGCACATGAAGAGGATTTGGATCATCTGTTTCCCGATTGCGACCTTGGCGCCATGCCGCCGTTTGGTAATCTCTATGGCTTGCCAGTGATCGTTGATCGATCGCTGACGGAAGATGAATTCATTGTCTTCAATGCATGCACGCATACCGAATCAATCAAGATGAGGTATGAGGATTATGAGCGTCTCGTACAGCCCATTGTGGCTGATATTGCAGTTTCCAATCGTTACGTAGAGGAAGACCGCCGAGGGACCCAGTAAACCGTACTTCCCTTAGCGTGCATCCGGTTCAAAAGGAGGAACCATGAACAGAATAGTTTTCCTTCTGATGCTCTTCATATTTCCGGGAATATTGTGCGCACAATCAGCAAGGCTCATTGAAGGGCATGCACTCCTCACCAATGATTGCAAGAGCATCCGCGGCCACGCAGGACGTATTGTGGCGGAGGCAAGCGCATCGACACTCAACAAGGACGTTGCTGAGGCGCACTTGCAAGAAGTCGTGAAATACCTTCAGGCAATGGAAAAACGTCTGAAGGATTCGAAGCAACTGATAACTCCAGAGCAACTCAAGGGAGTCGCCCGACGTTATGCTTCACTGGAGAAGACGTGCTCACGGCTCAAAGAGTACAGCTCAGGACTGCAAGAGGAGTTTGCGAATCCTCACCCCGACAAGTCGAAGATCAAATCGCTCGCAACGTCACTACGAAACGAGATGAGCAGCGGCAAAGATGTCCATGATCTTCTCAAACGTGAGTTGGGACTGAGATAGCTAGTTGCTTTTCGTTTTAGTATCCCCCACAATCGGGAATAGACTCCACCCCTATTCCCACATCTGAGAAGCATTCCCCCGGTTCTTTTCTATTTTCCTTTCTTTTTACTGACATAAGGAAGGGTCATGTGCATTTGAGACGGCACGCGGATTGCCGTGTTCCCAAAAGAAGTTTTCTCCATCTATTCGAACCAACAAGGAGGAATCACATGGCCCCGATCGACCTCTATGCGGAAGCTATCCGCTCGAAAGTTTGTTCAGTTTGTCTTGACCGCACCGGACGTGGTATTTGTGGTTTGGGCTCGTGGGATGACTGTGCATTGAATCGTTCGCTCAAGGATATCATCATCGTTGTCAATTCAATCCAAAGCGATTCGATGCACGACTACGTTCAAGAACTGCATAAGGTCGTCTGTGCGTCTTGTATTGACAATCCCAAGGGGAAATGCGAAGTGCGGGAAACAGAAGAATGTCCGCTCGATCGGTATTTTCCGTTGGTTGTTGAAGCAGTTCAAGAGGTCAATGCACGGTACAAGATCGCTTCGTAAGAACGCGTGGCGAGCGTTCTGAGCATGCCTTCAACGATTCATCATATTCTCGTTATCAATCCCGGCTCCACGTCAACAAAGCTTGCTCTTTACGAGAATGCCAAGACGATGTTGATGCACACGATTCACCACGATTCAGAAGCGAATCCTTCAGCTGGGGATGTGTGGGGCCAATTTAATTTCCGGCTTCGTCTGGTTAAAGAATGGGTTTCCGCCAATCAGATTAGTCCTGCGGTGGTTGTTTCGATTGGAGGATTGCTTCGCCCGGTGGAAGGTGGTGTGTATAAAGTTAATGAACGAATGATGGAAGACGCGCGCGCCTGCGTTCAGGTTCAACATGCATCGAATCTGGGCTGTGTTATTGCCCACGAGATCGCGACTGAACATCGCTGCTCGGCGTTCGTCGTTGATCTCGTTTCGGTTGACGAATTTGAGTCGCTTGCACGGTACTCAGGTCATCCGCTTATTGAGCGGCGCACTCTTTCGCATGCACTGAGTCTTCATGCTGCTGCAAGACGGGCAGCCAAAGAACGTAATATCCCGCTTGAGCGTTCTGCATTCGTTGTCGCCCACCTTGGTGGAGGAATTTCGATAGCGCCAGTGAAGTCCGGCCGCATCATTGACGGTAACGATGCATCGAGCGATGGACCGTTTTCGCCGGAGCGGACGGGTGGGTTGCCCCTGCAGCAGTTCATTTCACTTTGTTGTTCGGGAAAGTACACGGAGCAAGAACTTCGCTCTCTCGTGATGGGTCGCGGCGGACTCTTCGCCTATCTCGGAACCAATTCGGCTGTGGAAGTGGAAAAGCGAATCGTCGGCGGAGATCAGAAAGCAAAAGAAGTCTATGAAGCAATGACGTATCAGATTGCAAAAGAGATTGGCGCAATGGCTACCGTAATCAAGGGAAAGGTTGATGCAATCGTATTGACAGGAGGACTTGCGCAGTCGAAGCTCTTGACAGGATGGATTCAAGAGAGGATTGATTACATCGCTCCCGTATTGATCTTTGGCAACGAGGATGAGATGTCAGCATTAGCCTCCGGCGTCTTGCGCGTTTTGAACGGGGAAGAAAGTATCAAGGATTACCTATGAACAATGGAACTTTAATCAAGAACTTCGATGAGTTGCTTTCCCATGCGGCGACACTCCCGCCCAAACGTGTCGTTGTGGTATTTCCCAATAACCGAGAGACCTTCGAGGCGATCGCTCAGGCGTGTGAATTGCTGCCCGTGGCGTTTGATCTGGTTGGCGAGCCGGAGATCATGCGGGAGTATTTGCCGATCCTGCCGTCGGACGGAAACAGGATCGTACTCCACGAAGCCTTAGGAGCTCACGAGGCGCTCGGCTTTGCCCTTCGCTTGGTGCGAGAAGGTCAAGGAGATATCCTCATGAAAGGCGGAATAGACACATCTATGATGATGCGGATGGTTTTGCAAGAGTCAAGCGGCATCCGAAGGGACCGCCTGCTCAGCGACATTTTTCTCATGGAATACCCACAGCGCATTGAGAACCGGTTCATCATGATCACAGATGGCGGTATGACGTTAGCGCCCGATCTTCAGAACAAGATCGAGCTTATCCGGAACGCCGTTGATGTTGCGCACGCTCTTGGGAACGAAATGCCGAAAGTTGCCATCCTCTCGGCGACCGAGTTCGTCGTGCCGAAGCTTCCCTCGACGCTTGACGCTGCTGCACTGTCGAAAATGAACCAGCGTGGACAGATCAAAGGATGCGTTGTTGACGGGCCACTCGCTCTCGATAATGCGATCTCAGAGGAAGCCGCCGCCGAAAAGGGCATTGAATCTCCGGTCGCAGGACATGCAGAGATCCTTGTAGCGGCGAACATCGAATCGGCGAACAGCCTCGCCAAGAGCACTACCTACTTTGCGAACCTTCGCCTTGCCCATGTCATTGTCGGCGGAAGTGTGCCAATCCTCATTCCGTCACGCGTGGACCGGAAAGACGCCAAGCTGCTCTCGATCGCGCTCGGTATGATCATGAGCGAGTTCGAGCGAACGAGTACTCACTGACTAATCCCGAATTACTTCTCAATCTCCACGCGCTGCCGTTGTTTCCACGTATCGTCTTTCCAATCAATTCTATGGGTTGCCGGAAAACCACGACCTGTTGCTGCAACGCCTCACGAAGGAGATGATCCACGAGCTGGGGCATTGCTTCGGTCTGATCCACTGCAGGAACTTCGAGTGCGTCATGCGGTCGTCAACCTACATAGATATAGATTGATTTGAAGAAGTCACGCCTCTGCTCTAACTGCCATTCCCTGCTTTTTCAGTCTTCGCCCTTAGCCATTGTGTTACCAGGAACAAGAAATCTCTGAGCCGACTTCGCATCAGTGCGAATGAAACGACGCTGAAATAGCGGGCTTCCCACCATAATCCTCATGGCACACGACTTGACGCAACCACGCCTGCGTGCCGAAACGCCTGTCCGCCGAACAAGTTCTCCGGCAGGCGGGCACTCCGGCGTGCAGGCGCGCGGAAACGGAGGAGTGTGCTTTGTCCAATCGAAACAACGGCAAGAACCGTTCCCGGCATCGAGATGTTCGCTTGCGAACCGGCAATCAAATGATTGCTGAGGGAGCAATGGATGCAGGGTGTAAGTTCTTCGCCGGTTACCCTATCACGCCCGCGTCCGGCATTTTCAAGTCCATGATTGATTGGCTCCCATCACGAGGTGGAGTTTCCATCAATGCACCAGATGAGATCTCGGCAATCGCGTATTGCATCGGCGCCTCCATGCGCGGCTTCAAGGCGATGACCGCCACGTCGGGTCCCGGTTGGGCGTTGATGATCGAGTCGGTGCAGTATGCGCTGATGACGGAGATGCCGCTTGTGGTCGCCCTCGTGCAGCGGCTCGGACCAAGCACCGGAGGAGCCACGCAAGGCGCACAAGGCGATGTGCTCTTAGCGGAATTTGCCACATCGGGCGGCTACACGATCCCCATCCTTTGCCCCAGCGATGCGCGTGAATGTTACGACATGACCGTTCTCGCGTTCACGTGGTCGGAGCTGCTGCGAACTCCTGTCATTCTTCTCACAGACAAAGAAGTCGCAATGACAACGGAGGGAGTTGATTACGCTCGGCTGCCGAAGATCACGGCTCAGGAACGTTCGACAAATTTTGATTTCAACGATTTCGGTGACTTTCAGAAACACAAAAGGAAGGGGACGTACTACTTCGAGCAGCCGCAAGAGATTCCTGCTTTTTCACCCGTTGGTGGCGAGCGGAAAGTTACTGCCACCGGTTCTGCTCACGACAAGCTCGGCAAGCTTCAGAAGAATTCACCGGAGACGCTCGAAGTGCTCCGACATCTCGAAGAGAAGTTATACTGGCGACTCGATGATCTCTCCGCGGTGAAAGCGGATCTCGATCCAAATGCCAAAACGCTTGTCATCAGTTACGGCATCACCGGAAGAACAGCACAGGAGGCGGTGGAGCGAGCGCGAGCGCAAGGTGAGCGTACTTCATTCATGAATATCCTCTCTCTGTTTCCGATTCCGGCGAAGCGCATCACGCAAGCGCTGAAGGGCGTTCGTCGCGTCGTGATCGCTGAGGAGAATATGAAAGGCCTCTATGCGTCAGTCATCAGACATTTGATTCCTCCAGATATTGCAATCCGGACAGTCAATAAGATCGGTTCCATGATTACACCGCAGCAAATCCTCACCGCCATCTGCGAGTCAAAATGATAGAGCACGAAGTCACACAAAACACGACACCAGCCCGACCGCTGTCTGGCGGGCAACCAAAGCGATATCTGAGCGATGCGGCTCGCTTTCCGTTTTGTAAAGGATGCAGTCACACCACAGTCTTGCGGAAGCTCGATGAGGCGCTTGCGGCGCTTCAGCTCGAACCGCACTCCGTGGCATTAGTGACCGATATCGGCTGCATCGGTCTCGCCGACTCATTGTTTGAAACCGTGCATACAGTACACACGACGCACGGTCGGTCAACAGCGTTTGCGGTCGGTATTGCGCTCGCCGATTCGGTGCTGAGCGATGGGAAACTCAAAGTCATTGTGCTCATCGGCGATGGAGGAGCCACGATCGGCTTGCAGCATCTCGTTCACGCCGCGCTCCTCAACGTGGATGTGACGGTGGTTATCTGCAACAACTTCGTGTACGGGATGACGGGCGGACAAAGTTCGTGTTTCACTCCCGAGGGATTCGTCACAACAACGACTCCAACCGGCAACATCCTACCTCCTGTTGATCTCTGTGGGTTGCTGGAAAAAAGTCACGCCCCGTTCGTTGCACGGACGACCGCCATGGACCGCGATGTGGCTGATATTCTTCGAGAGGCCATCGCGTTTCCAGGATTTGCTGCTGTGGAAGTGCTTGAGTTGTGCACGGAGTTTGGCGTGCCGAAGAACGAGTTGGATGGAAAGAAACTGAAAGACATTGCCGCACAGAATTCATGGCAGATGGGTATTCTCCGCAGCGACAGGTCGAGAAAGATATTTGCCGAGCAGAACAAGAACGTCTCTGCAATTCCGATGTCAGAGCAAAGGACTTCGTTGCCATCGCGAGGGCGAGTGTCTTTGCTGAAGAAATCGGTCAGTGTCATTGTCGGTGGAAGCGCGGGTGAGCGAGTACAGTCTTCGGCAACCTTCCTTTGTCAGCTTGCCATCAATGGGGGACTCTTCGTCACCCAGAAAAACGACAATCCCGTTACTCAAGGTTCCGGTTTTTCACTCTCCGAGCTGTGGCTCAGTCGAAAGGAGATTCACTACACGGGCATTGATCAACCTGATTTTGTTCTCATCACGTCGGATGATGGCGTACGCGAGCTTACTGCGCAAGGAGTGTTCGAACGTGTTACGGAGAAGACCTTCATCGTTGCCGATGATTCGCTTTCGTCAGAGATGCTCGGGAGGAAAGCTCTCTTCTTTCCGCTGAGGAAAGCATTCGGACCGAAAAACGCAGCGTTAGGAGTGCTCTGCATGGTTGCCCTGCGAGCGAGAATCGCGGATTCGGAGATGCTCAAGGCGGCACTTGCCGAGCGCTTGAAATCGGATATGCCCGTTTTCATCGAGCACATCAAGGAATTGGAGAAGCTCGCTCGGGCGCGGTGACCTGTGGCGAAAGTGCACACACTTGGCGGAAACGCAAAAGGGTTTCCCAAGGATGCAAACCAAACGTGCGCGGTAACTCAAATTCTGATAATTCACGTCCCTTAGCCGTGGTACCATTCGCGGCACGCAAGTTGACGTTTTAGAGGAGCACCATCATGTCGAAGATCATTGAAAGGATGGAACTATGATTCGTGGCACCGTTGAGGTGAACGAGACTGTCTGCAAAGGATGCGAGTTGTGTATTGCCGCCTGTCCTCAGGCGAGTCTGGGACTCTCCGACCAGATCAATTTGATAGGGTATCGATTTGCCGTGTTGGTGCAGGATAATTGTACCGGGTGCGTCAACTGTGCCCTTGTTTGTCCTGAAGCTGCAATTACCGTTTATCGCCAACGAAACCCTGTCAAACAACCGGTACCTGTTGCGGTCGAAGCATAAAATCTTTTTTTCTTCTCATGAGGAACTTACCTATGGTTCATGAAGAACACCCGACTCTGATGAAAGGGAACGAAGCTCTTGCCGAGGCGGCGCTTCGAGCCGGCCTGCAAGCGTACTTCGGATATCCTATCACGCCGCAATCCGAGATTCTTGAGTACTTGACGGCCGAAGTGCCAAAACATGGTGTTGTCGTGTTGCAAGCGGAAAGCGAACTTGCTGCAATCAACATGGTGTACGGAGCTGCAGGGGCCGGAGCGCGCACGATGACATCTTCTTCAGGTCCCGGGATTAGCCTGATGCAAGAAGGGTTGTCGTACATGGCGGCAGCCCAGTTGCCGTGCTTGGTGGTGAACATCAGTCGCGGTGGCCCGGGGCTTGGCACCATTCAGCCATCGCAGGGAGATTATTTTCAGGCGACGAAAGGAGGAGGGCATGGCGATTATCATCTCATCGTGCTTGCCCCTGCGTCGGTGCAGGAGATGGCCGACTTTGTCTTTGACGGATTTCGTCTCGCCGAGCGATATCGCAATCCCGCAATGATTCTTGCCGACGGCGCACTCGGCCAGATGATGGAAAAGCTCTATCTGCCGAAAGCAGGCTCGTTGCCGCCAACCGAAAAACCGTGGGCGACAACGGGAAAAACAAAAGACCGTGAGCGCAATATCATCACATCGCTCTTCATCCAGCCGGAGAAAATGGAACAGGTCAATCTTCGTCTTCAGGAAAAGTATCAAGAGTTGCAACGCGAAGTGAGATATGAAACGATCCATGCCGACGATGCGGAGGTTCTCCTCGTTGCCTACGGACTCGCGGCCAGAATTTCTCAGAAAGCGATGGAGCTTGCGCGGGCATCGGGAATTCGAGCGGGACTCCTTCGACCGATCACACTCTATCCATTTCCGAGCATCCCAATCTCGGTGCTGATGCCGAAGGTGAAAGCCGTGCTCGTTGTGGAGATGAATGCAGGGCAGATGAAAGAAGACGTTGAGCTTGCAGTTCATGGGCGACGTCCTGTGTACTTCAAAGGGAGGATGGGCGGAATGATCCCAACGCCAGAAGAGGTTCTGGAAATGATCGAACTGATCGCACACACCAACAAGGAACTGGTTGCCGAAGGAGCCGCCTATGGAGAGTACAACTAAAACCCGTCCGGTCAACACGGTTGGGCAGGATGGAAACATGGTGCTTGTCTATAAGAAGCCCTCGACCCTGACCGATACGCCGATGCACTATTGCCCAGGCTGTAGCCACGGCGTGATGCACAAGCTGATGATGGGAGTCGTGGAGGAGATGGGGATTCAGGAGCAGACAATAGGTGTCGCTCCGGTCGGATGTTCTGTCTTCGCATATCACTATATGAATGTAGATATGCAAGAGGCAGCGCACGGTCGCGCATCAGCGGTGGCGACAGGAATCAAACGGATTCTTCCGGATCGGTTCGTCTTCTCATATCAAGGAGATGGCGATCTTGCGGCCATCGGTACTGCAGAGACGATTCACACCGTCAATCGCGGCGAGAACATCCTGATGGTATTTATCAACAACGCCATCTACGGTATGACCGGCGGACAAATGGCGCCAACGACGTTGCTCGGGATGGTCACTTCCACAACGCCGTACGGTCGTGAGCAATCGGCGATGGGATTTCCGTTGAAGATCACCGATTTGATCGCACAACTTCCCGGAGCTTACTACGTTACGCGACAAGCGGTCCACACAGCGACGGCAGTTCGCAAGACGAAGAAGGCGGTTCAAAAGGCATTTGCGTATCAACGGGAGAAGAAGGGAACGTGCTTTATTGAAGTCGTCTCCAACTGCCCCTCTGGTTGGAAGATGACTCCGCTCGAATCGAACGAGTGGATGGAGAAGAACATGTTCCCGCAATATCCACTGGGAGACTTGAAATTACCACAGTGACAAGTTGCAGAAGAAAGTCTCCCTTTGTCAAAAGTGGGATTTAGCAGGCTGTTGAAAAACCAAACCATAGTCACGCTGAGCGCAGTCGAAGCGTGCAAATTGGCGCATATGACAGGGTTCGACTTCGCTCACCCAGACTGAGTTTTTCTGTTGTGGCACTTTTTCAACAACCTGTTAGGGGAATGGGAGTCGGAGTGTTGTCAATGTTTCATGAGTAACATACTCTGGGAGGTAAGCAATGCAACTTGGAAACTTATACGCACGGATGATCTCGGAAGAAGAATCGCGGAATGGGTATTTTATGGTAGTGAAAGACCGACTTTCGTTCTTCCCTGTGCCCGGGACATGTTTTGATCTTTGCCACGGCTCATCGCTCAGGCAGGCAAAAGTGGAGTCGTATCGTTGCGAGTGTCGCGGGCACGAGAAACCGCATGAGCATTACTTCATCAGATATCGCGGATTGAAGGCGGGAGACAGAATCATTGTTCAACGAGACCAGCGACAGCCAAGTCATTATGTTGTAACCGTGCAAAGTGCAGTAGCTCAAGAAGCATTCTGCGGATGAGCAACCTTGTCAAGGTTCCTTAGGCGTTGCGCTGAAAACCTTGACAAGGTTCGTTTGGCGAGAAAGGACATTTATGCGAGAAGCACATGAGATCATTGTTGCAGGATTTGGCGGACAAGGGGTGCTGTCACTTGGACAGATCTTGGCATATGCAGCGATGGTAGAAGGGAAGGAAGTAAGCTGGATGCCCTCGTACGGTCCCGAGATGCGCGGTGGTACGGCCAACTGCATCGTGATCATTTCATCGGACCGGATCAGCTCGCCGATTGTAGCACGCTATGACTCGGCGATCGTTCTCAATCAGCCCTCGGCCGAAAAGTTTGCGCCCCAAGTGAAGACAGGCGGATTTCTCCTGTATGAACAATCTTCGGTTATTCGCGTGCCGACGCGAGATGACGTTGAGATGCTTTGTATTCCCGCAGTCGCAGAGGCGTTGAAACTGAAAAAGCGCCAGGTGGCAAACATGATCATGCTGGGGGCGTTTCTCGCAAAGCGACCGCTTGTGGATGATCAGTCTATCATGGATGCGCTGAAAAAAGTCTTGCCGGAACGACACCATCATCTTCTCCCCCTGAACGAAGAAGCGCTTCAGGTAGGGCGCCATTGCGTCTTGGCAAGCGGTGTGACAGTTTGACCAGCCCGACCGATGGCTGGGCGGGTGAGCAAGCATGTTTCTCGTTTGAAAGGAGTCTTCTATGAACCTCGATGACCTTCAATGTGCCCACACGTGCCGGAATTCATGCGCGATGTTAAGCGAGGCCATGAAGCAGGAGTCCCTCCAAGTGCAGTTCTATGAGAGGTTGATCGAACTGTGCGACTATCCTGAAGTCAACGCCTTTCTTCAGGATCTCGCCGAAGAACGAAGCAAGACCATCCTGCGCTTGGTGCAGAAGCTGAACGAAATTCAGGCTCGCAGCCAGATCGTTGATGGAGTGATGGCGAGTTTCGAGTCGGGTGATGGGATGTGAGTGAGTGGTATGGCGGGTCTGTCCTCAAGCCGGAATTCTTTTCCCACAGCTAAGAATCTTCCCATGTTCCATCCCGAATCTGGCAAAACCGTAAGTTCAATTTCAGAGTTTTTCCCCTTTTAACACTCCTTTCAGTTGGCACCACATTTGCACAGAATTGAACGAGTAATCCGGCTTTGAATCGAAGGACATCATGCCACAGAACGACGTTGCCGTACCGCTCCATCAATCACTTAAAGGTCAGCGTATGCGCATTCAGGCACTGCCGTCGGGTCCGTTGCGCTCATATTTGATCCGGCTCGGATTGAATGTAGGTGATCATATCGAATGTCTCGAGCGACTTCCGGGTGGAACTGTCGTTGTTGAAAAAAACCGTCAACAGATTGCCATTGGCTACAGACTGGCGAAACAGATTCTCGTCCTGAGTGTGGGAGGTTGATGCGTGTGCCCATGAAGCCAAACGAAAACAAACCGTCGCATCTCGACAAGCACGTGCACAGAGAGCTTGCGTTCCTGCACGATGCGGGGGCGTCGAAGCTTGTGCTTGTCGGAAATCCGAACGTAGGGAAGTCCCTCCTCTTCAACAGACTTAGCGGATTGTATGTGGATGTCTCGAACTTTCCCGGCACGACTGTGGAAGTGATCCGTGGAAAATACTCTTCCTTCAATGTGTACGACACGCCGGGCATTTACGGCGTTTCGTCCCTGAACGACGAAGAGCGTGTTGCACGGGACATTATCCTTGAGTCGGATGTCGTTCTGAATATCATTGACGGCACGCATATCGAGCGCGACCTGTTCCTGACGCAACAGTTGATTGATATGGGGAAGAAGATCACTGTGCTTCTCAACTTCATGGATGAGGTGGAACAACTCGGCATCCGCATTGACGTTCCGAGGCTATCCCATTTTCTCGGTGTTGAAGTAATTCCGATCAGCGCCGTTCGGGGCGTTGATGATATAACAATAGAGAAAGCTGTCCGCAGTGCGCGGGAGGGAGTGCAACGCCAAGAGCTTCACTCCGATCTCCACACGATGCTTCGCGTTGTTGGGTCGCAGGCGGAAGCGCTGCTCGTGTTGGAGGGAGACAATATCATTGCCGAGCGGCATGGAATTACTCCGGGCACGCGAAGGGAAGAGATCTACATCGAGCGAAGGAATCGAGTGAACTACTTGGTCAATCAGGTTCTGATTGACAACGAAGAGCGAAATACCGTCGCAGAAATGCTCGGTCGTTGGTCATTACACCCGTTGACCGGCATTCCGATCTTACTCGGTGTTCTCTACGTGGCGTACCTGTTTGTCGGCAAGCTTGTTGCGCAGGATCTTGTGGGATTCACGGAAGGAATTCTAGGCCAAGGACTCTGGGAGCCGTGGATACGCGAAACGGTTGCGACAGTGGTGAATTCATCATCATGGCTCTACACGTTGTTGGTTGGTGAGTTCGGCGTCGTGACAATGACGACGACGTATTTGGTTTTCCTATTGCTGCCGTTGGTTGCGTCGTTCTATTTTCTTCTTTCGACGGTCGAGGATAGCGGTTACCTGCCGCGCCTTGCGACGATGGCAGATCATTCATTCAGCTACATAGGACTCAACGGTCGAGCGGTCATTCCGATCATTCTCGGTTTCGGTTGCATCACCTCAGCGACGATCACAACGCGCGTGCTGACATCGGAGCGTGAAAAAACAATCGCGACAACCCTTTTGCAGTTTGCAATTCCATGCTCGGCGCAAATGGCTGTTATCGCGGCTCTCCTTGCAAGCGCAGGGTATGTTGCGATGATGACATACGCTGTCATCATCCTGACGGTGCTTGTGGCCATCGGAACAATTCTGAATCATCTCCTCAAAGGTCACCCCGAGCCGCTGTTGCTTGATCTTCCGCCGATTCGGTTACCGCGTATAAAGAACGTGCTACGGAAAACGTCGCTACGCACCTATCATTTCATGAAGGAAGCGGCGGGTTGGTTCTTTGTTGGGGCGTTAACAGTCGGCGTGGCAAAGCAAACCGGTGCGCTTGAAGTGCTTCAACGATTGCTCGTGCCCATCACTACCACGTGGCTACAACTTCCAGCCGAAGCTGCAACGGCGTTCATCATGGGCGTAGTTCGTCGCGACTTCGGAGCGGCTGGCTTGTACCATATGGCTCTTTCACCAATGCAAGTACTTGTCGCACTTGTGACGATAACGCTCTTCGTTCCGTGCATTGCATCGCTCATGGTCATGTTGAAAGAGCGAGGCATCAAAGAAGGAATGACGATCTGGATCGGGACGTGGGTCGCCGCGTTCTTGATCGGCGGACTGGTTTCACAACTTTTGATTTGACGGATGGTGCTTAGACAATGAATGAAGCAGCCACATTAAACGAGCAATTGGAACGCGAGCGGCGGGCGTGTCCACAATGCACGTACGTCATCGCCAATCCATTTGTGGAACGATGTCCGCGGTGCAATTCGCACTTGCAGCACTTGGAGCTTCACTGCACAGGATGTTTTCATGCGAGCGCATGTCCCGTTAAGCAGGAAACAGCGACCAACTAACCATGAGTATCATTTTCAGTCGTCAATGTGAGTACGCACTTCAAGCGGTGACGTACCTTGCGCTTCGTCCGGGCGGAGAGATGACGTCCATCCGGGAGCTGACGAACAAGCTCGCGATCCCGTACCACTTTCTGGCAAAGATACTCCAGGATCTTTCATACAAAGGCCTTCTCATTTCACAAAAAGGCCCGAC
>JANONN010000162.1:0-1834 GCA_031420835.1 Ignavibacteriales bacterium
CGCGCAAAACTTCAGTTGCGGATATTTTTGCGCGCATCAGCATCGCGCAACTGACGCTGGCCGTGCTGGTGGGGATTTTCCTGTGGCAATGGCTGGACGGGCATCGCGCTATAAATGACATGCAGCGACAACTGGCGGAGAAAATTACCGAGATGGATGGTGGCAGCAAGGCCAATCAGATACTGCTAAAGCAAAGTCAGGATCAGGTACGCGATTTATCCGCCAAAGTCTTGACGCTGGAAACGCGCTATGCCGCAGCGCAAAATCAGTACGCCGCGCTGGAAACTTTATACAGCGACCTGTCGGTAAGCCGCGATGAAACTGCGTTGGCGGAAGTCGAGCAGATGCTGCTGATCGCCGAACAGCAATTGCAATTGTCGGCCAACGTCAAGGCAGCGTTGATCACTCTACAGAGTGCGGATGCTCGTTTACAGCGCATGAACCGCCCGGCATTCAGCGGGCTGCGCAAGGCTATCATTCAAGACTTGGACAAACTGCGCGCGTTGCCCAGCGTTGATATCACCGGCATCAATTTCCAGCTCAATGTTCTGATCGCGGCGGTGGACAGTATGCCGTTGGCCTATCAGCAGCGCACGGCGAAGGAGGTAATCGCGCAGACGGTTGCGCCGGAAGATGAAACCGCTTGGCAAAAATTGTCGCGCGAAATCTGGCAGGAAATGAGGCAACTGGTGCGTATCGAAAATACCGAAAAAGATTCGATTCCATTGCTGCTGCCTACTCAGGAATTTTTCCTGCGCGAAAATCTCAAGTTGCGCTTGCTTGCGGCACGCCTCGCACTGCTGTCTCGCGACGAAATCAGCTATACCCAAGAGTTGAAAACCGCGCTGCTTTGGGCGACACGTTATTTCGACGAAAAATCGAACCAGGGTGTGCAGATGCTGACAAGTCTGAAGAACCTGTCTGCTTATGACATCAGTATCCAACTGCCAGACATCAATCCGAGTTTGCAAGCGGCGCGGAACTTCCATCTGACGCGCGAAAAGGCGGCGCGATGAAATACCTGATATGGCTGCTCGGCCTGTTTGGCGCAGCGGCCGCGTTCGCCCTCGCATCGCACAATCCGGGATACGTGATGCTGGTGTACCCACCTTACCGCATCGAGTTGTCACTTACGTTGACGGTCTTTTTATTAATGCTTGTGTTCGTGTCCGGCTATGCACTGGTACGCCTGGTACTCGCCACCGTACGGCTACCACGTTATGCGCAGGAATTTCGTCTGTTACGCACGCAAACCAGGTCGCGCAAATTGTTGGACGAAGTGCTCGGCGCGTTTTTTGAAGGAAGCTATGCGGCGGCGGAAAAAGCCGCAGCGCGCGCGATGAAGTTGGGCGTAACCTCTCCCTTGCTCCCCATCATTGCCGCACGAGCCGCGCATGAATTGCGTGAATACCACAAACGCGATGGCTATTTGTCTGCTGGCGTGTCATCCGCTGTTGCGGGCAAGAAGGTCGGCGACACCACCATGCGGTTGATGGCGACCGCTAAATTTATGCTCGACCAGCGCGATCCTAGTGCGGCATTGAATGCGTTGCAGGAATTGCGCGACAGTGGAGTCAAAGGCCATCCTGGCGCGATATCGCTTGAACTCAAGGCGCAGAAGCAGGCGGGCAATTGGGATGAGGTGCTGAACCTGCTCGATCATCTGGAAAAGCGTAAATCCATCGCTGCGATCGAGGCAACGCAATTGCGCCAGCAAGCCTGGCTGGGGAAAATTCAGCAGCAGGAAAATTTGGCTGGCTTGACGGCTTGTCTGAAGCGCATCCCCTCCAGTTTCAGGCGACGCAGTCAGATCGTTGCAACTGCTGCACGCGCG
>JANONN010000163.1:0-5500 GCA_031420835.1 Ignavibacteriales bacterium
TGTACGACAACGCGTTGGAATCAACGTCGAGCTGATTTCTGGAGAAGAAGAAGCCACGCTCACCTACGCGGGAGCCGTGTCAGCCTTCGTGACTGATGATGAACAAGATGAGTTTCTTGTTCTTGATATCGGCGGCGGGAGTACGGAACTCACCTATGGACACGGGCTATCAGTGAAATCAAAAGTCAGTCTTGACGTGGGATGTGTCCGTTTGACAGAGCGAGTTCTCCGACGTTCACCGCCGACGGTCGAAGCACTCCACGCAGCACAAAGTCTCATTCGCCATCTTATCTCAAAGATTGAGAAACACCCGACGGCGACAATGATTGGTGTGGCCGGAACGCTGACAACCCTTGCTGCCATCGATCTCAATCTGAAGCGCTTCGATCCTGACAAAGTTGGTGGGCATGTTCTTTCATTGGAGAAGGTCAAATCGTTTTCTCAGAAGTTCAGTCGAATGACTGTTGATGAGATAGCATCTTATCCGCAGGTGATTGCTGGACGCGCGGATGTTCTTTTGGCCGGGATCATGATTCTCGTTGAGATCATGGAAACACTTGGAGCAAATGAGATTATCGTGAGCGAACGGGGACTACGTTACGGGTTGGCGATGCGGGAAGTGGGCAGTTGATGTTTCGCAAAGAGAAAAAGAACAACTGTCATTCCCGTGCCGAAGGCATGGCCTCGCCACATGTTTTTGGCGGGAATCCAGAACACTAGATGCCCGATTCACCCCGTGAGATAGCCAAATGAAAACGAGAGGTCATGACGTTTGAACAATTATCTCACGGGGTAAAAGCATTCGGGCATGACAACTTTATTTTGTTAGGCGCTGTTCCTACCGTCAGTTACCCGAATTTGAAGCGGCTGAACGGTGGCTGTTCTACGCGCTGTCGTCAAGCAGAAGTCACCGCGCGTGGTTTGCGCACGGTCTTGAGAACATCTTGAAGAGTGTCGGCTGCGTACTTTATCTCCTCTTCTGTTGTCCATCTCCCCATCGAAAAGCGAATTGTTGCCCGAGTGGTCTTCGGATCCAGTCCCATCGCAAGTAGGACATGCGATGGCTGAAGAGAACCAGAAGTGCATGCAGAGCCACTTGTGACGGCGACGCCACGCAGATCCATTCCCATGATCAACGCCTCTCCGTCGACCTCGGCAACTGAAGAGTCGAATGACACATTGAGGATATTCGGCAGCGACTGATCTTCCGCCCCATTTACGATCCATCCGTCAGACGTCTCCAGTACATGTTCCTTCAACAGTGACTTCAACGAACGGAGACGTTTCTGCTCATTCTCTAAATCGGAGCATAGCTCGACCGCTTTCGCAAACCCAACGGCCGATGCGACATTTTCCGTTCCTGCGCGACGATTGTTTTCCTGCGCCCCACCCTTCATAAATGACTCGATCGGCGTCCCCTTCCGGATGAAGATTGCCCCGATTCCCTTTGGACCGTAGATTTTGTGTGCACTCAGGGAAAGAAGATCAACACCAAGCTCATTCACATCCACAGGAATCTTCCCGACAGTTTGAACGGCATCACTATGCATCAATGCGCCGAATTCATGAGCGATATCGGCAATTGCGCGAACCGGCTGGATCGTACCAATCTCATTGTTCGCGTGCATAACGGAAACCAAAGCGGTTGTTGGCGTCATGAGTTTTCTTACGGCTTCAGGCTCTACAATTCCGCTATTACCAACAGGGATAATCTCAACATCAAATCCTTCCGTTCGTAGCACCTCTGCCGGTTCGAGCACTGCGTGATGCTCGATAGCACTGAGGAGAATTCGTTGCCGCCCGGTCTTCTTTGCAGCGGCAGCAACTCCATTCAATGCATGGTTGTCAGATTCCGTGCCACCGCTCGCGAAATACAGCTCGTCAGTCTTAGCTCCAATGAATCGAGCAATGGTCTCTCTCGACTCTTCAAGCGCGAGCCGTGCTTCGCGGCCAAATCCGTGCACCGATGAGGCATTTCCGAATCTGCCACTCCAATACGGCATCATTGCTTCTACGACCCGATTATCAACCGGCGTCGTTGCGCTGTAGTCAAGATAGATACGCTTCATATACACTAATATACCGCAGCGAGGCTGGAGAATCAAACAAAAAGCCGACTCTTTTGAGAGTCGGCCTTTGGACCAAAGCGAGAACGCATGTAAATCTACCGCATCATCCCGC
This sequence comes from Ignavibacteriales bacterium, assembly GCA_031420835.1. Taxonomy (GTDB): domain Bacteria; phylum Bacteroidota; class Ignavibacteria; order UBA10030; family UBA10030; genus JANONN01. The sequence goes on from JANONN010000163.1 coordinate 2,182, forward strand.
GCCGTTCGCGTTGTATGTCACGCATAACATCACGGAGATTCTCATAGAACCTCCGCTCAAACACAAGATACTCTGCAATCTGCTTTGTGGTAAGGATATCCTTCAACTCCGTCAAGAACTTCTCACGAATCTTCATCACATCGGGGCCGAGCGCACTGAGGCTCTTGAATACTTTTTCGTACTCAGCATCAGATGTGTTTCTCTTCCGATACATCTCAAGCTGCTCAAGGAGTGAGTCTCGCTTCATTGCTACGCCGCGCATCTCTTCCTGCTGCTTGTTGTAGCGGGCAAAGAACCGTATCGAAACCTCTTCATCCAGTTTTAGCACTTCCATCATCCGAATTTTCTTGAATTGCTCCACTCTTTCTGCTCCCGGTCCGCGGAATGGCGGCGGGTCTTGGCTCACCGCAACACTCACAAGGAATATCATAGACATCATGATCAGCTTCATAGGATTTTCCTTTCACTCAATCGTTGCAGCAGAACGCCGACCTCTTGATCATTCAACTCAATCATTCTGTCACTCGATAGATTCAGACCGTCCGTAAGGACTTCGGAGGCTTCCAGATCTTTCACTAATCCTCGTGCCAGCGATCGGGCAGAGATGAGTTCTTCCATCTTGTTCGTTGTCGAAACGCTCCATCCTTGTTGAAGAGATTGATCATCGAGAGCATCCACGACTTCATATGCTTCCAGATTCCGTGCGAAAGTCTTCATCCCATTTGGCTCGACTGCCAAATCGGAAAGTGATAGACTCATTACGATAAGCACAACTGCCAGACCAACTCCAGCAGGCATCACAAGCTTTATCCATACTTCGGAAGTGAAACGACGAGGCGACCATCGTTCCTCGAGACGCATCCGAATACGCGGAATGAGTGCCTGAAAATACCCCGATGGAACGGATGCTGACGAATGAAGTGCAATTGCGCCGAGAAGAATGCGGAGCTTCTGCTCATCCTCCCGACAAGTGCGACACTTCAACAAATGAAGCTCAACCATCTTGACATCCGCTGCACCGAGCGCACCGCGAATATAATCAGGTAAATGAATGTTAACGTGTTCCATGCGCGTTCTTGACAAAGGCTCCAATCTTCTTGACAGCGTGAAAGTAATTTGCTTTCAGTCCACCAATGGAGGTCTTAAGGATGCTTGAAATCTCCTCGTACGGCATCTCCTCATAGTATCGAAGCACAAAGACCTTCTTTTGCTTTTCGGGTAATTGACTGATTGCCCGCTCGATCAACTTCTGTTGTTCCTCATGTTCCATGACTTCAACTGGTGTTGGCGTTTCCGAATCGTGAGGAGTCAACAGTTCATCCAGCCTCAGAAAGTCCCGTACCTTCTTCCGCCTAATAGCATTCAGCGAAAGATTCACCGTGATGCGGTAGAGCCATGTATAGACACCCGACTCACCACGAAAGTCTTTGAAAGCAGAATATGCCTTGACGAACACTTCCTGAACAACGTCGTCGGCCTCGTCGTGGTCGCCGAGAAACCGTTTCGCCGTCCAGTAGATCTTCTCTTGGTATCGCCGGACGATAATGTTGAATGCACTCTCATCACCGCCCTGGAATTTCTTGAGTAAGTCATGATCGTCAGGGTTCATTCAATTCTGGAGCATTTCCCATGGTTTGGACAAAACAAGGCAGGCAAAGGTTTAACCACAACGCTAACTTCATTGATGCGTCGCGCGATTGAGCGCAACGTTTATGCGATGCGAGGCTTTCACAATCCACGGCCTTTGTCAGGGGTTGTTGTTTACGTCGGCAGGCGTTTGACGACCAGCAGCGTCAGATCGTCTGATTGTGGCTCACCAGCCGTGAACCGCTGAACATCCGCTACGACATTCGCCTTGAGTTCCTGGACAGGAAGATGGATGTGTTTCCGAAGACACTTCTCGAACCTCTCTTCTCCGTATTCAATCAATGATCTATTCATCGCTTCCGTCACTCCATCCGTGTAAAGGATCAAGACGTCGTCCTTCTTCAGATCAACCGATTTGGCATGGTATTCCGCTGAATCGAACATGCCAAGCGGCATCCCAGCCGATTCGAGCATCTGGATCGTTTCGCTCTCCTTTCCAATCACGAAAGGGAAGTTGTGTCCTGCATTCACGTAGTCAAGTGTGTGGTTCTTTGGATCGAGCACAGCAACAAATAACGTAATAAACCGGTCGGGTGTTGTATTGCGATATACCATGGTATTGAGTTTCTTGACAAGCTCACCGAGGCTCAGGTCCATCTGAATATATGCATGCAAGGACGCGTGCAAGGTCGAGACAAGAAGCGATGCGGGAATCCCCTTTCCCGAAACATCTGCTACAACAATAACAAAGCGTCCGTCTTTGACAGATATAACATCATAAAAATCACCGCCAACAGTTTTGCTCGGAAGCGCTATTCCATCAAGCTCGTAGTTAGGAAGATGTGGAAGCTCTTTGGGAATAAGTTTTTGTTGAATGGAAGCGGCAATGTGAATTTCTTTCTCAACCAACTCCTTCTCAAGAATCTCTTGATGCAACCAGGCCGTCTCAATGGCAAGCACAACGTGGTCGGAGAATGCCTTCAGGAATAACTCATCCTCCCTATCAAATACGCCGCGCCTCTTATTCAGAACTTGGAAGACTCCAATGATCTTCCCTTCACGGTTCTTCATCGGCATGCAGAGCATCGTCTTCGTTTGAAAGCCGGTCTTCATGTCGAAGCCTGAAAAGAAACGCTTGTCCTTCCACGCATCTTTAAGGTTGATCGTCTTGCCGGTCTTTGCAACATTGCCAGCGATTCCTGTGCCAACCGGAAGACGAATCTCTACTAACTCCGCCCCTTTCACCACTCGCGACCACAACTCCTCTTTGGTATGATCAATGAGATAAATGGTGCCACGGTCAGCATTCAGATTCTTTGTTGTAAGCTCAAGAATGATCGGCAACAGTTGATCGAGATTGAGCGTTGTGTTCAGAAGTTTCGAGGCATCAATGAGAGAGAGAAGGCGGCGAACGACGTGCTTTCCATTCTTGCTGACGGAACTTGTTCTTTTTCTCACGCGAGGAGGCATTTGGTTTGTCCGAAGTGACGAGGTCAGGAGGGTATTAATCGGCGTGTAGTATACTTTATTTCAAAGTGAGTTTCAAGATTACCATACACCGTATGAGATGCTTACTGAGAATTCTATTATGCCTTGTTTGTCCAATCCAGGAAATTCCTGATCGGAGATCGTGACTCTACGCCCCCGAACCTCAAGGAAACCCTCCCTTACGAACTGATAGCGTCCGTACATCCCCGTTGATTGTTCATGACGTACGGGCGCATACAAAAAT
>JANONN010000164.1:0-2644 GCA_031420835.1 Ignavibacteriales bacterium
GACAACAAACGACACTTTCTCCGACCCGTTCTCATACACTTTCACGATGGCTCCGGTTGAGTCGACTTGAAAGAGCGATTGCTTTTCCGGATTGCTCGACACTGTCGCTTTCACTCGGAGGTTCTTCGTCTGACCGATGAGCGAATTCACGGTCCCTTGATCCGCGCGGTACTCAATCGGGGACAGAAGAAACCATTCGATTCCCCGTTTCTCAAGTATCACGTTGCCGGTTGAAGAATTGATCTCAATCTTGTCCACGCTCGCGGAATCGATCTCAACAAATAATTGACCTTCCGCACCAGTGGTGCTTTGCTCTCCCGGTCGCTGCATAAGGAGAAAGGCAATGGCAACAAGAAGAAGAAGAACGCCGACGAGGACGAGAAGGATTCGTTTCATGGTCTTACTTGCCTCGAAGTACATCATTTCTGGGCTTGTGAGATTCAAGTGCTCGTTTCAATGTGACGCGACGTCGCCAACGGATCAAACCGTAACCAATGATCAAGAAAGGCGGAAGCAACAGGTTGCCCCATTTGAGTAATTGCTTGGTTCCATCGGAGACAGGGTCCAATGGAGCAATGGCGATATTCTTGGATCGGATGGAAATAAGACCTGTGTCGTCCGCAAGATAATCAATGATGTTGGCAAAGAAGGTGAGGTTATCCAGGTTGCCCAGGATTTCGTCCTTCATAAAGTCGCCATCTCCCACAACAACGATTCGGGTCTCCGGACTTTGCGTTATCGAGCTCTTCGGCTCCCGGTCGGCAAAGAAACTCTTGAACGATCCATGAACCACGGCGGCAAGAGGAATATCAGACTCTGAAAGGTCTTGTTTCGAATAGCGATGGAACGGATCGACGGTAAAGAAGCCTGTCAGTCGTCCACTTTGTTTTGACGAGCGAACCAACACATCCGTCCGAACACCTTTGGAAGTAGCCATGCTGGTGTCGATCGAGCTGATAAAATGGAACATCACGCCTCGCAGGTCTTTTACCATCGGATTGTCGCGGTCAAAGTTCGACGCGTGGGGAATATACGGGAACGGAATCTGGCTTTGAACCGGAAATGGCCCGATCTGTTGCATCACGCCGATGTTGGCGCATTGTGCATCGCGCACAAGATCAGGATTGAGTCGAACACCGTACTGTTCGAGCATATCCTCCAGACCGAGATCAATATTCTGCCCGACGCGCATTTGGAGATTTGCGTTCACTTTGTTGAGGAGGAAGCCGATTTTTCCTCCCCTCATCAGATATTGATCAAGCTGATACTTCGCGCTTTCGGAGAACTTCGTTTGCGGGGCAATCACCAACAAAGCCGCGAGATCGGTCGGGATCGGTTCATTCTTGCTCAGGTCGATCGTGACCGGCTCAAATTGTTGCATCACGACGCGGTTGGCATTGTTGAGCGATGAGAGCGCCGGCTCTTGATGTCCAGACGTGAACCCAATCCTCTTTTTCATGCGGGTCGTCAGCCGCTTAATCGTGCTGCTGATGTCAAACTCTAAAGCGCCGAGGTTCTGAACGACCGGCATGACTTCCTTCTTGTCTTCATAGAAAAAGACAAGACCGAGGAATGCGCGTTTCACCTGGAACTTGTATTGCTCAACGACTTGAACTTCTACCGGTGGAACTCCCTGCTCGCGGGTTTCTTGTTCCGCTTTTTCACCTACTGGATTTATGAACTCAAATTGGAGATTTCCACCTGCGTAGGCCTTGTACTCGTTCAAGATATCCAAAGTCGCACGGCGGTTGTTGTTATAAGGGGCAGGAAGATCTTCTGTAAAGTAGGCCTTGATCGTTACCTTGTCGTCCAGTGAGCGGACGAGACTCTTGCTCGCATCCGCAAGCGTGTAGACTTTCTGATCTGTGAGATCGATGCGACCAAACACGCGGACGGAAATGAAGTTCACCACAATGATGATGGCGAGAACAAGAAGCAATTGAAGGAGGATCTGTATTTTTTTGTTATTCATAGCTCTCAAAAGCCCGTTACCATTTTCTCCGCTCAAGAGATAGCACAGAAAGATAAAGCATGAAGCCCAAAAAAGAGACAAAGTAAACGACATCTCGAGTGTCAATGACGCCGCGCGCCATGCTGGAAAAATGAAAGTCAACTCCTAGATACTCAACGACACTCGTCAACCAACCCGGAACAAAGAGCAAAACCTTGTCGAGAATGAACAGCGTTGCGACGAAAAGGAGCGCAACGATGAACGCCACAATCTGATTTTCGGTTAGACTCGAAGCAAAGACACCGACCGAGACATACACTCCCGCCATCAAAATCAATCCAATATACCCGCCGATGACCGGACCGTTGTCAATGTTTCCCAGAAAAGCGATGGTAATGTAGTAGATGAGCGTTGGGAGGAGCGCGATCACGACAAGCGCCCAGGCAGCCAAGAATTTTCCGAGAACGATTTCCACGTCTTGCAGCGGTTTTGTAGTAAGAAGTTCGATCGTGCCGCTCTTTCGCTCTTCGGCAAGAAGTCTCATCGTGATTGCAGGAATCAGCGCAAGATATGTGATGGGAGCGAGACTGAAGAACTGCCGTAGCGACGCGACGTTCACAAGAAATAGAGTGCTCGAGTGGAAGTAGCCCACAAGCGAGAGAAACACGACGATCACCACGTAGGCAACGGGCG
>JANONN010000165.1:0-7105 GCA_031420835.1 Ignavibacteriales bacterium
TCGTTAGTCCAATTCTCATCTGAGCTAATGAAGTTAGCTCTATGCAACTCTCGGTACTTCTGCTTCAGTGCCAGCTCAACTGCTTGCGCAACATCCTGCACATGAATAAACGCCCAGAGGTTCTTCGACCAAGAGCCGTAGTCCGCTACGAGTTTGCGGTACGTTTCCTTTTCTTTCGGCTCAGGAACCCAAATCCACGGAGCGCGAAGACACGTCGTGTGCATCCCGATTCTTCGGGTATAGCTTGCGCACATCTCTTCGCCGCACACTTTGCTAAGTCCGTAGGGATCCTGGGGACGAAGCGGATGCCTTTCATCAACGGGAAGATACTCGGGCCACATACGCCGTGTGCTGAACGCAAATCCGAGCGTTGACTCACTCGACATGAAGACGAATTGCTTGATCCTATTCAGCGCACATGCTTCCAGCACGTTGAACGTTCCCATGGCGTTAACGCGAAAGATTTGTTCTGGAGGATCGTTCAATGGATGTGGAATCCCCGCAAGGTGAACAACCGCGTTGAAACCTTTCATGCTTGGAACAAGCCGCCGGAAATCCAACACATCAACATTGAGAAAGGGAATGTCACGACGGTGGGGTGGCTTAAGATCAAGAACTTCGACTTCAAAGGATTTTGACAGAACATCAACGATGTAACGACCTACCAAACCGCTTCCTCCGGTTACAAGAACCCTCATAACTCGTACTCTGTAGTGTCACCACGATTGGGAATGTGGATGTTCCTGTAACCTGATTTCCTCAGTTGCTGCTCAAACGCTTCGGCTTGCTCCAATTCACCGTGGACAAGGAAGATGTCTTTCATATCTCCCCCGCCAAAAGTCCGACTTCTCGTGAGAACGAGCGTGGAGAGAAGTCGGACTTTAACCATTCTCTTCGGCGTAACTCTCAATTGGGGGACACGCACACATGATGTTGCGATCTCCGTGAGAGTTGTTGATACGTCCAACGCTCGGCCAAAACTTCCGTTGCCGAACGTACTGCAGCGGATAGACTGCTTTGTAACGCGTGTAAGGATGGTTCCACGTTTCGCTTAATGCAGCTTCCGCTGTATGTGGAGCGTTCTTCAAAACATTATCTTCACGGTCCGCCTTACCATCAGCAATCTCTTGAATCTCTTTGCGGATGGAAAGTAGAGCATCGGCAAAGCGATCAAGCTCGGCTTTCGATTCGCTCTCGGTCGGCTCGATCATCAACGTGCCTGCGACGGGAAATGAAACGGTCGGTGCATGAAAACCGTAATCCATCAGTCGCTTGGCAATATCCTCCACATCAACACCCATTTGTTGTTTGAACTGTCGAGTATCAAGAATGAACTCATGCGCAACGCGGCCATTCGCTCCTTTGTACAAGATCGGATATTCTTTTTCCAATAGAGACTTTAAGTAATTGGCGTTGAGAATCGCATAGCGAGTCGCTTCGGTAACTCCTTCGGATCCCAACATCTTGATGTAGGCGTATGAAATCATCAAAATGCCGGCGCTTCCCCACGGTGCGGCAGCGACAGCGTGAATTGCTTTTGCTCCTCCCGTCTTGACCAGTAGATGTCCCGGCAAGTATGGAGCGAGATGTTTCGCCACGCAAATCGGTCCCATCCCGGGTCCACCGCCACCGTGCGGAATGCTAAACGTCTTGTGCAAGTTGATGTGACACACGTCTGCGCCGATGATGGCAGGACTCGTGAGTCCCACTTGCGCATTGAGATTCGCGCCATCCATATAGACCTGACCGCCATGCTCATGCACAATAGCGCAGATGTCTTGTATATGCTCTTCAAATACGCCGTGTGTGGATGGATAAGTGACCATCAGAGCGGCGAGATCGTTCTTGTGCTCCTCTGCTTTTGATCGAAGATCGGCAAGATCAATATTCCCGTTCTCGTCACATCTCACAACGACGACCTTGTAACCTACCATCACCGCGCTTGCTGGATTCGTCCCGTGAGCGGAAGATGGGATCAACGCAACTTTTCGGTGACCTTGACCACGATCTTGATGATATGCACGGATGACAAGCAATCCGGTGTATTCGCCTTGAGCGCCGGAATTCGGTTGAAGAGAGCAAGCCGGAAGTCCCGTCATCTCACACAGTTGCTGCTCAAGCTCTCCAAAGAGTTGCCTGTAGCCTTGAACCTGATCTTGCGGAGCGAACGGATGGATCGAGGCAAACTCCTTCCATGTCATGGGAAGAAGTTCGGTTGCGGCGTTCAGCTTCATAGTGCACGATCCTAACGGAATCATCGAATGCGTCAACGAGAGGTCTTTGTTCTCGAGACTCTTCACGTAGCGCATCATCTCCGTTTCAGAATGGTGATGATTGAAGATCGGATGTTGGAGATAAGGACTCGTTCGTCGGAATGGCTGAGGATACTCTGCCTTCGCCGATCCGATAGACTCGTTGCCCCGGGACTTCGCACTAGACTTTCCTACTGCCTCGGAAAAAACTCCCACGATTGCTGAGAGATCTTCCGCCAAAGTTGTCTCGTCAACAGAAATGCCTATGAGTTCGTCATTGATGTACCTAAAATTGATACTGGCGCGTTCGGCAATCTCGCGAATTCGCGATGAAGGAATCTTTGTTCGAATCTTAAGAGTGTCGAAATAGACTTTGTTGAGTTGCTCGTATCCGAGCTTTGCCAGCTCCTGCTCGAGCGCCATTGCAGATGCGTGGACACTCTCAGCAGTGCGGCGAATTCCCATCGGGCCATGGTAGACTCCATACATCCCCGCCATGATTGCAAGGAGCGCTTGCGCGGTGCAGATGTTGGAAGTTGCTTTCTCACGACGGATATGCTGCTCTCGCGTTTGGAGCGTCATCCGGTACGCGCGGTTGTTGTCTATGTCAACCGAGACGCCGATGATCCTTCCCGGCATTTGGCGGATGTATTCATTGCGCGTCGCAAAGTACGCAGCGTGCGGACCACCGAAGCCCAGCGGAACACCAAATCGCTGCGTCGAGCCGAGAACCACATCGGCTCCAAAATCTCCCGGCGGAGTAAGAAGTGCGAGACTCAGAAGATCGGCAGCAACGACAACCTTGCATCCCACGGCGTGTGCACGTTCGACAAACTGTCTGTAGTCATGGATTTCGCCATCGTGTGCCGGGTACTGAATGATCACGCCAAAGAACTTATTGTCGAGTTGAATGGTCTCGTGATTACCAATGACAAGCTCAATACCCAACGGATTGGCTCGCGTTCTGAGAACATCGATCGTTTGTGGAAGGCATGAATCGGAGATAAAGAACTTATCAACGGGCTGGCCGTTGGCCGATTTCTCGGAGAGACTGTGAACCATCGTCATGGCCTCGGCAGCTGCTGTAGCCTCATCGAGGAGCGAAGCGTTGGCGACCTCCATTCCAGTCAAGTCCATCACCATCGTCTGGAAGTTGATCAAGGCCTCCAAACGCCCTTGCGATATCTCGGCTTGATATGGTGTGTATTGCGTGTACCATCCCGGGTTTTCAAAGATATTCCGGCGGATGACGCTCGGTGTGATCGTGTCGTAATATCCAAGTCCGATGTACGACTTGAACACCTTGTTCTTCGCAGCGAGCGATTGCAACTCCCGGAGAAATCGATACTCACTGACGCCGCCGGGAAGATTCAACCCCAGCCCGACACCAGCCCGACCGCGGTCTGGCGGGGATGGCTGGCGGGCGTCTTCGGCGGGCTTCATCCTGATGCGTGATGGAATCGTCTGGTCAATAAGCTCATCCAACGATTTCACACCAATAACTCGCAGCATCTCCTTCAGGTCGTGCTCGTCAGGTCCGATGTGGCGTGATTGAAATTCTTCTTCGGATATCATGTTCGTACAAATCCTCTATTCTCAAAACAAGAAAGGTCGACGCTGCGCCGACCTTTGGAGTTACTTCCCTTGCTCGGCCCGCCAATTACTTGCCAATCAGCTTCTTATATGCATCAACGTCCAAAAGCGCGACAATTTCTGATGGATTCGTAAGTTTCAGTTTCAACATCCAACCTCTTTCGTACGGTTCTTTGTTGGCGACCTCCGGGCTGTCCTGTACTTCTTTGTTGACCTCAACAACCTCTCCTGTAACAGGAGCGTAGAGATCGGAGACTGCCTTGACTGCTTCAACCGTACCAAAAGCCTTCCCCTGCTCCAGCTTTGAACCAACTGCAGGCAACTCAACAAAAACAATATCCCCTAACTCACTTTGCGCATAATCGGTGATGCCGATCCATCCCATGTCGCCTTCGATTCGGAGCCACTCGTGGTCTTTCGTGTATTTCAGATTTATTGGGAAATTCATTCATGCCTCGTTGTGAATGTGGTCAATCTTTGAATTCAAATGACTCCAAGAAGTGTGTATCAAAACGTCCGCTCTTAAAGCGGTCATCCCGCATAAGCTTGCTGTGGAAGGGAATTGTCGTTTTGATCCCTTCGATGACAAACTCATCTAATGCATAATACATCTTTTCGATCGCCTCGGCCCGAGTCTTGCTTTTGACGATGAGCTTCGCAACAAGCGAATCGTAGTACGGGGGAATCACGTATCCGTCATACGCGTGCGTATCCACTCGGACTCCAAATCCGCCGGGAACGTGAAGCGTATTGATCCTGCCCGGTGATGGACGAAAATCATGATTCGGATCTTCTGCGTTGATGCGACACTCAAGGGCGTGCCATTGTGGCTTCGGTGTAGTTTTCTTAAGGCGTTTTCCGGCCGCCATTTCGATCTGCATCTTGACGAGATCAACGCCGTACACTTCTTCCGTAACCGGATGCTCGACCTGGATGCGCGTGTTCATCTCCATAAAGTAGAAATTCTTGTTCTTGTCGAGCAAGAACTCCACTGTTCCCGCTCCGATATAGCCAACACTCTTTGCACCTTTCACCGCCGCCGCACCCATCGCAGCACGAATTTCAGCCGTCAATGCTGGTGATGGCGACTCTTCTACGAGTTTCTGGTGGCGACGCTGGATCGAGCAATCGCGTTCACCGAAATGCACAACCGTCCCATAGCGATCCCCCATCACTTGAATCTCAATGTGTCGCGGCTCTTCAAGATACTTTTCGATGTAAACCGAGGGATTGCCGAACGCCACTTCCGCTTCATGGCTCGCAGTTTGAAAAGCATTCTCCAACTCGCTGGTTTCCCGAACGATCCTCATCCCCCGACCCCCACCACCTGCTGTTGCCTTGATGATGATCGGAAAACCGGTGTCGCTTGCGATGCGCTTTGCTTCTTTCAGTTCCGAAATCACTCCATCGGAACCGGGGACAACCGGAACGTTTGCCTTGCGCATTGTTTCTTTTGCAAACGCCTTGTCGCCCATCGCCGTGATGGCATCAGGCTTCGGACCGATGAAGGTCAAACCTGAAGCAGCACAGATGTCGGCAAACCCTGCATTCTCCGCCAGAAATCCGTATCCGGGATGAACAGCATCGGCGTTCGTCACTTCTGCTGCAGCGATCAACCGGGGAACGTTGAGATAGCTTTCTTTGCTCGGGGGCGGGCCGATGCACACGGCTTCGTCCGCAAACTTAACGTGAAGCGAATCACGGTCGGCCTCCGAATAGACTGCAACAGTCTGGATTCCAATTTCCCGACATGCTCGGATCACTCTGAGCGCGATTTCACCACGATTTGCAATGAGGATTTTCTTGAACAAGGGTTATCTTTCAGAGAGTTTGGCGTTGCCAGAAACTATACAGCAGAGGTATCAACAAGGAAGAGAGTTTGATTGTACTCGACCGGCTTTCCGTTCTCGACGAGAATTTTCACAACCTTGCCATCCGCATCGGACTCGATCTCGTTCATGAGTTTCATCGCTTCAACGATACAGAGAACGGTCCCCTTCTTGATTGTTTGACCAACTTCAACGTACTGCTCGGCGTCGGGGGCTGGGGAGGTGTAGAAGGTTCCCACAATGGGAGAGCGGATTTCATGATACTTTGGTTCGGCGGCTTTCGGTTCAGGAACCGCTGGACTCAGGGGAGAAACCGATGTCGGTTGTTGGGCAGCCACCGGCGAAATCAATTGCGGCTGCATGAACGGAACTTGATATGCCGCGGGAACCGTGTTCCTGCTCTTCGAGACTCTTATCTTCTTCCCTTCTTCTTCAATCTCAACTTCGTCAATCTCACTGTTCTCAACAAGCTTGATGATCTTCTTTATGTAGGAAAGTTCCATGAAAGCTCCTGTGAGTGATGAGGAGGCGGAATAGATCGTGAACTAGTTCTTCATCCGGTCCAAGTATTCCCCCGTCCGTGTGTCAACTCTGATCACATCCCCCTCATTAACGAAAAGCGGTACATCCACTGTTGCACCAGTCTCGAGCTTTGCCAGCTTCGTTGCACCGGTGGCGGTGTTACCACGCACCCCGGGCACCGTCTCCACCACTTTGAGATGAACATTGAAGGGAAGTTCCGCCGCTACAATCTGGCTCCCCACCATCATCAGTTGGACGGTCTCCCCCTCCTTGAGAAACTTCGCCCCCTCACCGAGAGCCTTTTCTTCTACGGGCATCTGCTCGTAGTTCTCCTTGTCCATGAACTGGTAGCTCGCCCCGTCGTGGTAAAGATACTGGAATTGCTTCTGCTCCAGCCGAACCTCTTCTACTATTTCGCCCGACCGGAATCGAGTCTCCGTGACCCTTCCGCTTTTCAGGTTTCTCAGCTTGGCTTGAACAAACGCCCTGAGGTTCCCCGGCGTTCGGTGGATATACTCTTCAATCCTGTGAAGCTCCCCGTCCCACCGAATGACCATCCCAACACGAAAATCTGACGTGGTCGCCATAAAACACTCAAAAAACCTTTCTTTTTGTCAAAAACCAATCACTTTTTGCAGGAAAATGCCAAAAAAGATAAGAAAAAGATGAGGGAAAGTCAAGGAAAGGTTTTGCGGACGTAAGTCGAGTCGCCAGACTCGAAGCAGAGAGTAAGGGGCCAGAACTGAGGGCTCTCACAACTTTGGTCTGATCCGTTCTACCTAACGCAAAAACGCCGACGTAAAGTCGGCGGCTATCGGTTGTTTCTCACCATGCTTCGATGCGAACGGAAAGTAAGTCCCGCGTACTAACGAGGGACTCAACTAGCAACAATGCCCGCTTGAGCGGGCA
>JANONN010000166.1:0-3279 GCA_031420835.1 Ignavibacteriales bacterium
CCGCTGCAGTTCATGGCACGCTTCCTTGGTTCCATCTGGATTCAACGCATCCCCGTAGCGTCCCAATCCGATATGCTCCACGACGTGCAAGCACGAAAGGCTCTTGACAGAACGGTTTGTGTAAGGCAACTGAAGGATCGAGCCTCGCGTGCTTGTGAGTCCCTTCAACGAAACTTGCAGCGGACGAAGGTCAACAAATTCGATTTTAACAAATGCCGACAGCGGCGCAATGAGATCGATCTGCGAGCCAATGTCCACGTGTCGTGTCGGGGTTGCCTTGGAGATCTTTCTCGCCGCCCATGCGCTCTGGAAGAAATAGTGTGGGTCGAAAGGGGTTGTTTCGCTGGCATCATGCAAACACGGATACCAGTCAGCGAACCGGACCGGCATCTTGGATTGTTTCCGAAAAGCTCGCCATTGCGAGACGAACAACGGAAACCGGAAAACAGATTTTAGAAATCCGCCTTCACGAAATGGCCGACTGAATACGTAGCGAGCAAATCGTTTGATTCTCATGCCGAGGAGCGACCATGCTCAGGATTGGGTTTCAGGAACTGTCTATTGACTGCTAAGATAAGGAAGAAATAGATTGTTTGAATGAAGAAGAGCGAAACGGCAACTCCCAGCACACCGTTCCAAATACAACCGAGATAATATGCAATTGGAGCAAGCACACCAACGACAATCTTGGGAAGAAGATAGACGCGCGGCTTTTGATACGCCAACCCCACCTGGGCGTACGCTTGTCCTACATAGAAAATCCCCAAGCCCACCGTGAGAACGAACAGCGAGAATCCCTCTACCACAAACTCGCTTGTGCTGATAAAACGAAGTATCTGATCCCCAAAGAAATAGAGAAACGCGGCCGTCATGAAAAAAAGGAGAAATGTCACTGCGGCGTAAAAGTGAATGAGTGCTTTCCCTGTCTTGATAGCATCACTATTGTTAGACGAAAATTTTGAAAAGATAACCGGTGTAACAAACTGGGTAAGAGCGTTGAAGACAATCACCGCAGAACTATGAATCAGACTTATCGCCAACCCATATCGGCCGACATCCGCGCTCGTCATGACACCGTTGATGACCCATCGTTCTGCATTGAGCTGAAGCCATCCCACAGCACCCCATAACAGAAACGGTGTGCTATAACTCGCGACTCGCTTGTACATTGCACGTTCATTTAAGAGCGAATCGTTCTTTCTGAAAACATCACCGTAACTGAAGCCACCTTCCCGGTTGTACAAGTGTAAGCGAACGAACATCATGAGCGCAGTCGCGGAGAATGCGCAAAGGACAATCATTGTTTCGTTCAAACCGAGAATTGTACTCGTTGCAAATAGAACAGCGACCAACAGAATCTTCTCGCCCACTTGCGTTAACGCAACTTCCTTTCGAAGTCGCATCGCGTTGAGCATTCCCGGAAACGGTAGTGACAGGACAGTTACGGCAATGAGCAGAGACGCAGAAAAACCGAAGCGTGCATCAACAATGTCAAATGAAGCCAGAACTGGAACGGCGACAAAAGCGATCCCAACAAGTACATAGACTGAGCGGTGGAGCAATCGGAGGAGGGATTGAAGAAAAACTTTTCGCACACTTGGCGACTCGGCGTACTCGAAGTAGTATCGGATATACCCCTGTTCGACTGGACCATAGAAACCTGACGCCAGAATCCCCGCAACACTCGTTGTGAGAACAAACATGCCATACCCTTGCGCTCCGATGGAAGACATCAACTTAATCGAGACAAGGCTCAGGGCAAGGGCTATGATCTGACCTGAAGAAAGCCACAGGAATTCTCTGAACTGCTTTGGTTGGAGAGTCAGCGACGCATCGAACCGGCTGGCGATCCCGCGAAGCGGGACGACAAGACGGGAGAGAATGGATTCCAGCATTTAGGCACGGTAAGCGATACGATAAGAAGGTTGGATAGATTTCGGATCAAGAAATGACATTTGTTTCTTTGGTTCACATCGACGTGTACCACTCATAGGTTTTCCGAATTCCTTCATCGAGAGAAGTGTGTGCCTCCCATCCAAGTGATTTCATTCGGGAGACATCGAGAAGCTTGCGTGGAGTTCCATCCGGTTTGGTCGTATCAAATGCTATTCGGCCATCGAATCCTACAACCGACCCAACAATCTCTGCTAACTCACGGATCGAATTATCCTTGCCTGTCCCCACGTTTATGAACTCACCGACATCCTTGTAGCCATATCGCCCCATCAAGAAGATGGAAGCTTCAGCAAGATCATCGACGTGAAGAAATTCTCTTCTCGGAGCGCCCGAGCCCCAGAGGATCACCTCTTCTCCCGTCACACCTTTATTTTTCAGAACGTCCTTCGCCTTTTCAAATGAAAGCTCCCCTTCTCTCAAACCATAACCCAGGAAGCGCTTTCGAATATCGAGCAAAACTTTCTCTTGCTGATTGGCACGAAGGAGCTTCGCCAGATGTAGTTTTCGTATGAGTGCCGGCAAGACATGGGATGTTTCCAGATTGAAGTTATCCCCCTCGCCATAGAGATTCGTCGGCATCAACGAAATAAAGTTCGTCCCATACTGTTCGTTATAGTATCGGCACAACTTCAGCGCTGCAATTTTCGCTACGGCGTAGGGTTCGTTCGTTGGCTCCAAATAACCCGAAAGAAGATACTCCTCTTTGAGAGGCTGCGGCGCAAGTTTAGGATAGACACAAGAGGATCCAAGATTTAACAGCTTCTTGACGCCAGATCGATAGGATGCCTCAATGGCGTTCGCCGCAATAACAAGGTTGTCGTAGATAAATTCTGCTTTGTACGTATTGTTTGCAAGAATACCACCCACTTTTGCTGCAGCAAGGAACACATACTCAGGTTTTTCCTCTTCGAAGAAACGAAATACTTCATTCTGATGTCTCAGGTCAAGCTCCGATCTTGTTCGAACCAACAGGTTGGAATAGCCTTTCTTCCGGAGAATTCGAACAATGGCCGACCCGACAAGACCGCGATGCCCGGAGACAAAAATGCGTGCGTTCTTATCCAACAGTTTCTCTCAAATGCGTATGAAACGAGAATTGATGATTCGTCCAGCCAAATTCCTTCTCTTTCAGCACTCTCATTCCCTCTCCTGGCGGCTGAATTCCATGAGTCAGTAATTCATAGTCCATCATGATTTTCACAAGTTCTTCAAACGAAATTCGGGGGCTCCAGTTAAGCACCTTCTTTGCCTTCGTAATATCCGCCTGCAGGTAATCCACTTCGGTGGGACGCAGATACTTCGGGTCAAGCTGGATAAGTGTGC
>JANONN010000167.1:0-5544 GCA_031420835.1 Ignavibacteriales bacterium
CATTTCTTCTTTTTTTCGAACAATATTTTCTTTTGGAGTTTTCTGATGACCCCACCCTCATCAAGCATGAATTCGACAAGGCTTTCGCTGGGGCTGATTCGGGTCACAGCGCCGCGCCATACCGTATCGCCAACATGTAACACCAGAAGTTCGGAACCATGTAGCGCAAAAGCCTTGCCCGGCAGCACAGCCTTCACATCAAGCGCAGAAGCGTCGATTTCTCCTTCCGGCGGTTCGTTGGAGATAATCTGGTAAATGAGCGGGTCAAAGGGGTTGTGAGCGATTGCAGGAATCGGCAAGTCGCGAGCCGCGAGCGAACTCCCCAGGACATCAATACTTGTAAAAAACGCCTGAAGTTGCATCGTGAACGTCACCCACAGCTTCGTTCCCCTTGTCTCCGCGTCAATAGCCTCCTTCTGATCAACATTGATGGATGAGATCTTGTACAGACGCCGGCCGTTCTCAAGGAAGTAGATAAATTTATACAACTCGCTGAACGTCGCCAGCCCTTCATAAAGCTCGTACGTATTAATCCCATACTGTCCAATCAAGGTTGCGCCGGAAAAGCGCATGTTGAATTTGATATTGCCCGATTCGTCAATACCGCGGCTCATGTATGCGTATGTCTGTGAACTCATGTCCGACGTTGGGATTTCTTTGCTTCGCGATTCATACCGACGCTTTGTGTCCTGATATCCTTTCGTCAGAAGCTCCACCTCACCGATAAGCGTGGGCATTGCCTTCAACTCTTCCTCCATCTGGCGAATCTCCTTCACCGACTGCTCAAGTTGCTTCGGCTGCAAATAGAGATAGTAGAAGAGTCCTCCGCCCGTGATGAGCAAGAAGACAATACCAAGGACGAGCGTATTTCGGATCTTAAAGGACATACATCACTTCGTATCGCTTAGAATGGTTTATCTCCTTTGTCAACTTTTTCTACAAGAAGTTCGAATTCGTACAGAACTTTTCCCCTGATCTCTGTGGTCTTGACTTCGACGAGGGTTGCTTTTTCGAACAAGCTCGCCATCCGCCAGATCCGAGTCCTGTAGATAGATCGCCCGAGAACCCTAAAAGCACCGGGTGGGCTGGTCTCTTTGGAAACTCTATAGATCCACAGAGAATTCAAATCCTCGACGCTGTTGGAGAGATAATGGAGGATTCTGCTCCAACGATCAGAACCGGGAGCGAGCAAGTCATACAACTCCGTCGCAACGCGAAGCTTCTCGATTTCTCCCGTGAGCATTTCTTTACGCGCTTGAAGCGAGCGCAAGTCTTCCATCTCCACCTTGCGCTTCGACAAAAGATCACTTGCTTGACGGATCTCAAAATTCCTCCTGTCGATGGCCGTAAAAAAGAAGACGATCGAAGCAATGATTCCCAGCGCAAGCAACCATCCGTGCCATGCAAGCTTGAAGGCCTTCTGCCCCTCGAGAACCGCGGTGGGGATGAGGTTGATATTGTAAAAACCTTCCTTCTTTGGCTTCAGCGTTCTCCATGCAGTGGCAATCGGAATCGCGAATTCAGAGATCGCCTCCCCCACCGTACCCTCAAACATACTGAGGTCAATCTCAGGGGCCTGCACATATTCTACTTGAGAGCTGGGGAATTGCGGGGCAAGAGTGTCTCGAAGATTCGCTTTGTGACTTTCTCCTGCAAGAAGGATCCGGTCAATCCGAGGAAGGGCAATGTTGTCTTGCTCGAGAAGGATGCGGCTGTAAACGGTGTTTTCGATGTTTGCAGAATTGAATCCTTCACTCACAACGGGTGCGAAGTGAAGGTAGTTCATCCCTTGCATGAAAATCATTCGAGTAAACTCGTGGCCGACGTACACAAGCGCTGTGACCTCATCCTCCTGGAACTGATAGCTCGCGCGAACAAGGTTCATTAACGCAATATCGGAGCTGTCAATCAGACTGATGTTTGGAATCTTATTGTTGAGGAACGGCTTAACCTCGTTCAAAAGGTCGTGCACACTCAAGCCGTCTTCTCGGATGAGCGTGAGGAGTCCACCATTCGATTTCGGCACCGTCTCAATCGCATCAATAGCAGGGGCAGCGGAGCGAATGTTTGCCAGCTCCTGCAAGATTCGTTTTTTTAGTTTGGCACCCTTTTGGCCAAAATCCGAATCGAACTCATGATAGGTAACGGCAGGCTCGCCGATAGCGTATGAAATGGTGTATTTGGCAGGAGGGATATCCCCAATAACGCTCAAAAGAACAGAGGAATTGCTGGCACCTTCGGTTCCTGCTTCGGTGGCAGGTGCGGCCGTGGTGCCGAACGCGTCAGCGGCTGCTATGTCTCCAAAGCCACCCTCTTCGGCAGCGGCTGCTTTCAGATCTTCAAATCGTTTGACAAGTGAGACTGCCTTGAATTCACGGAGAGTGATCCGCTTCCCCTTGAGGGCGAGTTGGACATACTTTAGTTCAAGACCGTCAACGAAGAGAGCGACCGCGGTTTTGCCCTGACCAGGCTGATATGGCATCTATGAGTTGGTCCTCAATCGTGATCGGGAAGAAATCATATCACCCTCTAACTCCAGCTTGAAGAAATCCACGACCTTCATAGTCTACTCACCCCCGCCCTGTATCTGCAACAATTGCTGCATGCGCCTCTTGTTATTGGCAGTCGACATCGCGTTCTCAAGTGAGATCTTCTTTTGCAAATAGAGCCGCTTAAGGTCTTGTTCCAACGTCATCATTCCCAGTTCCATCCCTTCGGAGATCATCTGATAGATTTCACCCGTATTGTTGTTCTTGATCGCCGCACGGACCGACGGCGTTCCAAGCATGATTTCCTTGGCCATCACGCGTTTTCCGTCAAGACTCGGAACGAGCTTTTGGGAAATGACACAACGGATCGTATCGCCCAAGCGGTTCCGAACACGCTCTTGTTCGACTGGCGGAGTCTCACCGATGATACGATCGATACTTTCGGCAGCCGACGCCGTGTGGAGAGTAGAGAAAACTTTATGGCCGGAGTCGGTGATTTCCAGCGCCGTGAGGATTGTCTCCGAATCGCGCAATTCACCGATCACGATAATATCGGGATCTTGACGAAGCGCCTGCACTGCCCCTTCCTTGAACGAAAGCACATCACGGCCTACCTCACGGTGCCTCATGATGCACCGGACCGACTTGTGAACATACTCAATCGGCGAGGCGATAATAACGATGTGGGCATCAACACTTTGATTGTTGGCGTCAATGATTGCGTCGAGCGTTGAGCTTTTCCCGGATCCCGTAATTCCCGTTACGAGACATAGCCCCTCTTTCGTGTGCGCGAGGCTCAAGACCTTCGCGACATTCGGATGCAATTCAAGGTTCTTGAATGGCCGAATCGTATTGTTGATCGCACGCATGTTCAGTGCGATCTGATCGAGATCAAAATATGCATCGGCGCGAAATCGTCGGAAGTCTCCCCCTTCCAAAAAGAGCATATGCGAGAAGTCAAGGTTCCGTTGCTCAAAAAGCACGGAGCGTTGACGTTCACCGATAATGCTTTGAATCAGAATGTTCATTTCGTCGGGAGTATATTTCCCGAGTGTCGGGTCCGGTTTCTTGTTTCCAAAGATTCGATACCACACTTGCCCCTGTCCACCGAATCCACCCAGGTCAACATCGGAAGCGCCGGTGACAAACATGCGAGAGAGAAAATGGTTCATCAGATTCCGCAATTTCTCTTTGCTCGGCTCGTCCATTCTCCCGATCAAATCACCTATCAGCATTTGACGCTCAATGCCGGTGACGGTGACGGGAACCTGCTTCGTGGTATCCGTCAGAATCTTTTTCCCATCAACGATGACAGGAACTTGATCGGACTGGGAAACCGACGGTGCTGCGGAACCAGCAGGTTTTGCTGGAGGTGCGGTTGAATTTGGTGTTTGAAGCGCCATAATGTTTACATCATCTTCCGTTCGGGTAATTGCTTTGAATCTTCGAATGCCTTGGAATACCCGCCCTTTTCAGGGCAAAAAATAAGAAACTCCAACGGAAGATGCAACTCTCTTAAAGAACTTTTTCCATAGATTGCCCGATGACTATAAGCATCAGCAAGTTAGCTTGAAGGTAGTTCTGATCGATCATCAAAGTCGAATATGAACAACCATCGCCCCGTTTATCGTTGGAACTCTTGTTGCAGCATAGAGTTAGATAACATGAACAGAAATACAAACGACCTATTTCGTCATGCACGCGAACGCGGGCATCGTGGGAAAAAGTCCGACATCTTTCCACGCTCCGTCCTCCGAGATGTCGGACTTTTCGCGGGGACTTTTTCGCGATGAACTCGCTACAAACAGAAAACCCCCGGAGAAGTTTCGCCGAGGGTTTTTCTGGAAGCTTCGAACGAAAAGTCAATCCTCTCAAACTCACTTCGCAAGAATCATCTTCTGCATCAGATTCTGATTGCCGAACGTCAGACGAGAAACGTACACGCCCGTGGGAAACGATGATGCTTCAAACGATCGTAGATATATTTGCCCCGCCTTTGCCGAGCCTTCGAAGAGACGAGCAACTTCTTGGCCAAGCATGTTATAAACTTTCAGAGTAACAAATCCATCTTCCGGGACAGTGAACTCGATATTCGTTGTTGGGTTAAATGGATTCGGATAATTAGGAGAGAGGGTGAACACCTTTGGCGCCGCACCAATCTCCACTTCCGTGCTGAGAGAATATGTGAAGCTGCCATCCATATCGATTTGCTTGATGCGATATGCATAACGCCCGGGGGACAGGTTTCGATCAACGAAGGTGTACTCACGCGGACTCGTGCTCGTTCCTGCGCCGGGAACGAACCCCACGGTCCGCCAGTTGGATTGCTGGATTGATGCCTGCCCGCCGCCGTCGTGAAGGCGGGGATTGTTGCTCTCATTTCGAGCATCGTATCCGCGAGCATCTGTGTTCATCTGTGTCAATCTGCGTTCTATCTCAAAGCCGTAGTTGTGCGTTTCGGTGGCCGTTGACCAACGAATCTCCGCCCCACCGCGAAGAGCAATAGCGTTAAGTGATGTGAGCTGGACGGGAAGAGGGGCATTGTCCCAAGTGTAACCTGCACGAATTCCGTCGATATTGGCAGAGACAGAGTCAGAAGAACTCACCTGTTGAATCCCTCCAGCCCACAGTGCCAACGCATCGACGACACCGATATGATATGCCTGAGCATCCTGAGCAGGTTCTCCCCCCCCCAAATTAGGGTTAATCCATAAACGAACGTAGTCATTATTCGAAGAAGTCACAACCTCGTACTTGATTACGACAAGATGCGTAATACCCTTGGAGAAACTCTTAGAGGTGAAATTCGGAGTTGTTTCTTGTAAACCAAGGGGACGCTTTGTAATGCCGAACTTAACTGAGTCGTTGCCGAGATCCTTGACCCAAAGACAAGCCAAGGGTGCAAAAGTGGAGGAAGGTGGCCAGACCAACGCCGACGACCGCTTCGTGGCACCGACCATTTTGTCAGGTGTGACCGAGCAGATGCGCATCATGCAGGAGGAGGTTTTCGGGCCCATTCTCTGCGTGCTGCCGTTTGCGACCAACGCAACCACGA
>JANONN010000168.1:0-3335 GCA_031420835.1 Ignavibacteriales bacterium
TTCGTTCAGATGAAACGTTAGAATGGCGGCTCGGTTTTCAGCGTAGAGCTTCTTCGCTGCTTGCAGCACATCGGCTTCCATGCATCCTCCGCCAACGGTTCCGAGCGCAGACGTCCCCCTTTGCTTCAGCAGCATTTTCGAAAACGCGGAGGCCGGCGTAGAGCCGCTCGTGGCAATGATCGTGCAGAGCATGACGCGAGGCTCGGAGTCGAGAGCGAAGACTATTTCATGAAAGACGTTCACGGGAGAGTGGAGTGTTGGAGTGTTGGAAAGAAAAAACTGGATTAGTGGATTAATGGATTGATGGATTCATGGATTGTACTCCGCGATGTCTTCCGAAATCCTATCACTCCATGTTCCATCATCTTTCTTTTTCTGTAAGGATTCAACGAGGCGAAGTAATTTGTTTTCAACTTCATAATGAAGTACATCAATCTTGTTGAATGAATCATCAGAGATTTGACCTGCAGCCTTGAGACCAATAGTTCGCGTCAACGTTTCAGAGAGAGAGCCTAAGCTCGTGTATAAGGCCTGAATATACTCCTTGATGGACCGGCGCGAGTATCCTTCGGAGATATTGGAAGAGACCGACTGCGCCGCGTCCACTATTTGTGACCGCAATTTGTAATCAATCTTCGCGTCCGTCGCAGTTTTCCAGACAAGCGCGTAAAGCTCGATGGCTTTCTGCCACACTTCGAGCTTCATATATCCTCGATTGAGGTTCCGAAGGTTTGTGTATTCCATCTCTTGCCTTTATCCACTAATCCAGAAATCCATCAATCCACTACTTCGATGCTGCAAATTCTGACTGCTTCTTGTGTGCCAGTTTCTTCGTCAACTGGTCGCTCGATAACACAATTACTTCATTCGTTGCCGGTAGTGAAAACTCCGGCTCGAACTCATGATTGCCTACGGCAGAGATTGCATCTTTGATTGCCAGCCAAGTGGAAAGCGCCAGCATGAGTGGCGGCTCGGCGACCGCTTTGCTCTTGCGAATCGTGCCGGGATTTGGTACTCCTTCCAGCAGCTTCACACGAAAATCTTTCGGAATATCTTGCACGCTCGGAATCTTGTACGTGTCGGGCGAATGAGTCATCAGATTCCCTTTCTCGTCCCACTTGATCTCTTCGGTCGTTACCCAGCCGTTCCCTTGAATGTAGCCGCCCTCCACCTGCCCGAGATCAATCATCAGATTAAGTGAGTCGCCCACATCATGCAAGATGTCGGTGCGAAGTAGCGTGTGATGTCCTGTGAGGATATCTACAAGAACTTCGGTCGCCGCCATCCCGAACGCAAAGTAATAGAAGGGCTTGCCGCGTCCCTTTTCTTTGTCCCATCCAATGCCCGGCGTCCGGTAGAAGCCTGTCGTACTCAACGGAACCTGACGCACATGCAGCAACGACATCGCGTCGGCGAAGGCGATGCGGCGATCGGGATGAGCGGAGTCGATAATGTAATCGTTTTCGAAAATGATGGATTGTTGCAGTGTTGCCTGCCCGCCGGAGTCATTAGTTTCTGACTCCAAGTTTGCAGACTGTTGGGGACGAAGGCGGGGATTGCTGGAGTGTTTTTCCTTCCAGATTTGTGTAATCGCTTCAGCGATTCGGGTTTTCAGAATATCGCAGGCGTTCTTGACTGCCATCCCGTTCAGATCAGTGCCTGCGGAAGCGGCAGTGGCAGATGTGTTTGGAACTTTCGACGTGTTCGTGGCATTGACTTTTACACGATTCACACTTACGCCGAACTCCGCCGCCGCGACTTGCTGCATCTTGGTGTGAAGTCCCTGACCCATTTCCGTGCCGCCGTGGTTGACGAGAATCGTTCCATCTTTGTAGATGAGAACGAGCGCGCCCGCTTGATTCAAAAACGATGTGGTGAACGAAATCCCGAACTTCACCGGCGTCATGGCCATCCCCTTTTTGTAGAACTCATTCTCCGCATTGAACTCGTCGATCTCTTTACGCCGCTTCCAATAATCGGATGACTCGATGAGCTGATCATAGATCATGTGGATGCGGTTATTCTCTACCACTTGTTCATAATGCGTGGTGTTTCGAGAGCCTGCGGTGAGCGGCTCGGCTGAGACTTCGACGAGTTCAGTCGAGTCGCTCGCCGAAGACGCAGTCGAACCGTCAAGTCCGTAGAAGTTGTGTTTGCGTATCTCTGCAGCATCTTTTCCAAGAGTTCTAGCAATTCGATCAACAACCTGCTCAATCACAGCCATCCCTTGCGGCCCACCGAATCCTCGGAACGCGGTGTTGGAAGGAAGATTCGTTTTCCACACCCGACCTACGACACGCAGATTCGGAATGTAGTACGCATTATCCACATGCAGCATCGCCCGCTGCATGATGGCAAAGGAAAGATCGGTGGCACATCCGCCATCGCTGTTCAGTTCGAAATCGGCGACAAGGATATTTCCATCATCATCGAACCCGACGCGATACTTCGACAGAAAGCGATGTCGTTTGCCGGTCATGATCATATCATCATCCCGAAAAAGTCGAATCTTCACCGGTCGTTTTGTTGCCCACGCAAGCAACGCTGCCCAACATGCGGTGTGGTTAGCTTGCGTTTCCTTCCCCCCAAACGCTCCGCCCATCCGACGCACCTCGACAACGACTTCGTTCTTCCCGAGCCCGAGCACCTCGGCTATGAGCGCCTGCGTCTCCGACGGATGTTGCGTGGAGCTGTAAACCTGCATCTCCTTTTCTTCACCCGGCACGCACAGGCAGACCTGCGATTCCAAATACCAATGCTCTTGCGCACCGGTGTGTAAAACCCCTTCGACAACATTCGGCACAGATCGAAGCATTGCCTCAACATCCCCACGCTCGATTCTTGCCGGCCCGCCAGACTGCGGTCGGGCTGGCGGTCCCAACAAGCTGTTCTTCTCAATAGCTTTCTCGATCGTTAAGATCGGTTCGAGCAGTTCAAACTCAATCTTGATTCGCTTCTCTGCTTCCCGACATTGGTCGGCTGTTTCCGCGGCAATCAGGAACATCGCCTGACCAACGCAAATAACTTCGCTCTCAGCCAGGCACAGTTCATCTTTCACCACTGGACCCATCTGATTATGTCCCGGGATGTCCTTGTAAGAAAGAACCGCATGAACGCCCGGCACTTTCTTCGCTTCGTTTAGGTCAAAGCTTTTGATCCGTGCGTGCGCGTGCGGCGAGTAGACTACTCGCCCTACAAGGAGCTGTTCGCTGACGAGGATGTCATCGACGTATACCGCCTCACCGGTGACGTGCTTGATGGCGGATTCGTGGGGAATGGACTTCATAATGGTAAATGATCAATAACCAATGGGAAATGATCAATGGTCAATGACT
>JANONN010000169.1:0-5920 GCA_031420835.1 Ignavibacteriales bacterium
GCCTCTTAATGAAGGCTCTGTCGGCATGTACGTGTGTGGCCCGACAGTGTATAGCCACTCTCACATCGGGCATGGGAAGAGTTACGTTTCGTTCGATATTATCGTTCGCTATCTCCGATACTTAGGCTACAAGGTTTTGTATATTCAGAACATCACGGATGTCGGACATTTGTTAGGGGAGACGAACGAAGGAGAAGATCGCTTGCTTCGGCAAAGCAAGATCGAACAGAAACATCCCATGCAAGTTGCTGAAGAATACACGCACAGTTACTTCGAGGATATGGATGCGCTCAATGTGCTGCGCCCGGATATCTCGCCGCGCGCGAGCGGACATATTATCGAGCAGATCGAAATTATCAAATCGCTTCTCGCGAAAGACGTTGCGTACGAAGTCAATGGCTCGGTCTATTTCGACGTCCGGAAGTTCTCCAAGTATGGCCAGCTCTCCCACCGCTCGCTTGATGAGATGGTGGAAGGGACGCGTGTCGAAGTGCGCTCAGAGAAACGGAATCCCCAAGACTTCGCTCTTTGGAAGCGCGCCGAGCCTGAGCACATCTTGCGGTGGTCAAGTCCGTGGGGCGAGGGGTATCCCGGCTGGCACATCGAGTGCTCGGCCATGTCCATGAAATATCTCGGTGAAACATTTGATATTCATGGCGGTGGTATGGATAATCAATTTCCTCATCATGAGTGCGAGATCGCGCAGAGCGAGTGCCACACCGGCAAGCCGTTCGTGCGGTTTTGGATCCACAATAACCTCGTGACGGTGCAAGGGCAGAAGATGTCGAAATCACTCGGCAACTTCGTGACATTGAAGGATGCCTTCACGAAATACGATCCGCTCGTGATTCGTTTCTTCATCTTGCAAAGTCATTATCACAGCACGCTCGATTTCAGCGACGGAGCGCTCGCAGGTGCAAAAGGAGGGTATGAGAAACTCCTGAACACTCTTCGCAACCTTCGCGCCGAACTTGCGAGATCGGAAGTCGAGATGCGCGGAGGCGTGCCTGCACGCCAGAGTGCCCGCCTGCCAGAGAACTTGTTCGGCGGACAGGCGTTTCGGCACGCAGGCGTGCTGCCGTTTGATCTCACTCCATATTCCGAACGCTTCACCGAAGCAATGAACGACGATCTGAACACGCCACAGGCAATCGCTGTCATGTTCGACCTTGCCAAAGAAGTCAATGTCATGCTCAACGCCGATACAAAACCGGGAGTCGAGGCATTGCGTTCAGTGGATTCCTGGTATCGGGAACATGGTGGCGCGGTGCTCGGTCTTGTACCTGAACAGCTTTCGCCTGACATGAGGGGCGACGGCAAGTTGGAATCGGGACTGGTGCAGCTTCTGATTAACATCCGAGCGGAAGTCCGTAAATCGAAGCTGTGGAATCTCTCAGATATGATTCGCGACGGTTTGAAGGCCGTTGGCATATCGCTCGAAGACAAGAAAGATGGAACAACGTGGAAAAAAGTGTTATGATCGAGACCAAACACCGGATGGTTAAGTAACAATGGCGCAATCTCTCAAGATCATCCAAAACGCCATCGTCATCACGTGTGAAGACCCGAACCGGGTTCTTCGCGCCGATCTTTTTGTGCGAGACGATCGGATCGCAGAGATCAGCAATCGCGGCGAGATCCTGAAATCCATGTACCCGTCGGCCGAGGTCATAGATGCAAGCGGAAAGATCATTATGCCCGGTTTCGTGGACGCCCATTATCATGGTGAGTCGTTCTTGTTGAAGCACTTTACTCAGCTTGCTCCATCGAGCCGGTGGACGAAAGATGGCTCGATTCGGCGAGTGCTCAACTTCATTCGCTCTGAAGCAACGAAAGAAGATCTCGTCACTGCATATCGCTCGGCTTATTTTAGCGCTCTCAAGTCCGGTGTGACAACCGTTGCCGAGTTTGGCTTCGATAGCCTCGAGGCCCCGTACCAAGCCGCTACGGAATCCATGCGCCGAGCCGACCTGCGTGGATCTATTTCTCTGCACAACGGCGATCAGATCGAACGTGCACTCTCGACGACTCTCTCGAATGTCCGTCATACCGTTGTCCTTCCTTCGGAAGACGATCTTACAACCTACAATCTCAACAGCACGCTTCGCGCAGCTCGCGACCATACGTGGCCTATCGTTGTGCACTACGGAGAGACGACAAATTCAGATGATGTGATTAAGAGGAACTTCAGCAAGTCGCTTATGAATGTGCTCGTTGAGTACAAAGTCTTCGACAATCCCGTTCAGTTGGTTCATCTCTGCGACTTGGAAGAACGTGATGTAAAGTTGATGGCGCAGTTAGGAATTCCGCTTGTCCTGACTCCTGCCTCCGTAGTCTCTCAGGCGACGGAATCTCCTCAACTCGGTTTACTTCTTGAGCAAGGCGTCTCGTTGGCGCTCGGGTCCGATTGGGGATCGGCGGATCCGTTTGCTAATATGCGAGCGCTTCGGTCGGTCGCCATGTCCCAACAAGTCCCGGAACTGGATGCAGCTTTTCTTCTGAACATGCACACACAAGGTTCCGCACGAGCGTTGGGTCTCCAAGAGGAGATTGGAATGCTTTCTCCCGGCAGAAAAGCCGACCTGGTTTTTGTGGATGCCGGGGACGTTCGACTTTCTTCTCTTCTTCACGCGAACGATCCAGATCGGTTTCTGGAAGAGTTCGTGTCACACGCATCGAGCCGTGATGTGAGCGACGTGATGATCAATGGTGAGTTCTTCGTTAGGCAGGGACAGATCATGACATATGCTGAAGAGGACCTGAAGCGGGAATTAGCATCATTGCTTTCGAAGTTGAATACTCTCGAGCCGGTGAAAGAGAAGTTGCACGGAGTGGCCGACTCTCCCCGCAAGACGGTCACGAAGGAGTCTTCAGTACCATTATCTCAAGAGGTTCTTCATCATGTAGAGGAAGGATTTCGCATTATCCGGCGCAACGAGTCTGCAGACGTGGGCGCGGAGAAGATCATTCCGATGAATCCATCTGAAGGACAAAAAGTGGAGCTTTCAAAATCGGTCAAACGGGTTTTTGGAGAAGAAGACGAATAAACACACACTCACATCTCAATGGAGGAACCAGTGAATAAACGAATTCTTTGCCTTGCTCTGATTGTTGTTGCTAGCGTTTCGGTGAGCCGCGCACAAAGCTATGCGGGCACGGCTGCAACGATGGAGCCTACGATGCTCGTGGACAAGCCAACCGCGGGGCTGCTGAAGCGAGGGAGCTACATGCTCAGCACGAACTTGTTTCAGGAGGGGGGCATGATCTTTGGCATCAGTGTCGGATTGTTCGAGCAGTTTAACTTTGGGATCAGCTATGGCGGTAAAGATGTCATTGGACCAAAGAGGATTGAGATGAACCCGCTGCCGGGAGTTCAGGTCAAGTTGAGGATCTCCGATGAATCGGAAAACTCACCAGCGATCGCAGTAGGGTTCGATTCGCAAGGGAAGGAACCTTACCTTAATGCTGACACCCTTCGACGTTACACGATCAAAGCGCCCGGGATATACGGCGTGGTGAGTAAGAACTACGTCTTTTTTGGAAACCTGAGCTTACATGCAGGACTAAACTACTCCACCGAGCGCACCGATGGTGACAAAGACATCAATATCTTCGCCGGCATTGAAAAGTCGGTTGGAAAGGATGTCTCGATTGTCGGTGAGTATGACTTTGCCACTAATGACAACACCAAGAAGGTTGGCCAGGGACGAGGATATTTGAACGTTGGAGTTCGTTGGGCGGCCGGCAAGGGACTTATCATTGGTGTTGATCTGAAAGATGTCACCAAGAATTATCAAACGATTACGGTTGGCAACCGGACTGTCCAGATTGACTACATCACCACATTCTAGCGCTCCTGTTTGTCGTAACGTTAGCGTCACTGTTTTGCTTGCAGTCCACTGATTGACGACCGAACTATTACATTCGGGAGCTAACTGTCCAAATTCTCAAGGTCAACACGCAACAAGAATGGAGGTTATATGAAGATATCGAAGAAAGCCAACAAGATGGTGCTTTTGGTGTCTGCCATTGTTATGGAGATTGCGGCTGTGATCATGATCGCCAAATCAATTGCCACTGACTCATCACCAACGACCGGACTAATGTTCTTGGTTATTGGGTTGTTTTTTCTCGTGATCGGAATAACAAGAAAATCTGAGAACGGCAAGTCGGAAACAAACTGACCATTGCATTTTCCCGTGGAGCATTTGTTGACCCGGGGGTAGCCCTACACCAAATACTCCTTCAACAAGATTCGCCGCCTTCTCTTCTTCTGTTCTGATGAATAGACACCCATTGTCTTTCTGTCTACACAAAAAGGGGGGAAGTCCGGGTTTCCTATGCTAAAACCCTTCCAAATCTGAGCTTTTTGAAGAATCTTAATGGCATTGGAGTTGCTTAGAGAATTGGAGTAAAAGAAAAGACGAGGTTACTATGAAACAGACCCTTCTCATTCTCAGCTTCCTCAGTATCCCCCTTGTGTCAGGCTGCTACACGCAGATCGCCACAACACAAGAGGAGGAGACATCCACAACCTACCGGGCTGAAGAAGATTCAGATTCAGATGCTGTCGCCACGAGGTACGACCGTTATCGGTTTGACGACGATTGGCGCTATCGTTCCAGATTTCACGTAGGGTTCCGGTTCTACTATCCTTCGGGGCATGCCTACTACGATCCGGGGTATTACAACAACTACAACTATTTTGATCCGTGGTACTACGATCCGTGGATTTGCGGAACACCTGCTTACTATCCGTTCCCATATCCTTATCCCTACTCTTACTTTTCTTACCGTTACCGGTACTCCTATCCTTACTATCCTGGTCTGTATGTTGGTGGAGGAAATGGAACGACGAGTGGAAAGTCGAGAGACTTTGGATATCGCCGAAGCGGATCCTCGAGAGATGGGTCAGGTGGAAGGAGTTCATCGGTGGGTACAACCAGCACTACTCCACCAGCTTCAAGTGTGGGTGGCACTCGTTCAGGAGGTTCAACGCGTTTCGGAACAAGTGGTGAGCGAAGCAGAAGTGGAAACGGCAACCCACCAAGTACAAGCACTGAATCGGTAGGGCGCTCAGGTTCTCGCAGCGGATCGTCGGGAAGAGAGGGCGGTAGTCGTTCTACATCCACAAGTAGCGGTCGAAGTGGTGGCGGTCGCCGTTCTGAAGGTACGCGCCGTAACAATTCGTCGGAGACACCGTCTCGGTCTCCAGCATCGTCGGGACAATCTTCGCCTGCGCCAAGTTATTCACCCCCTCCTGCGCCGGCACAGTCGTCTCCTGCTCCTGCGCCTGCATCCAGCGGAAGGTCTGGCGGAGAAGGAAGTCGAAGCAGCGGTGCATCACGTTCGAATCGTTAGTTCTTGGGAGTCAGGAATATGAAAGCGTCAAAAAGAAAGTTTCTTATGAGTCTCGCTCTGGTGGCCTTTATCTCTAACACTCAGGCCCAATTTGTGGAAGACGCGCTCCGGTTTTCTCAGATGGGAGTCGGAATCGGAGCTCGATCACTTAGTCTTGGCAACACGTCCATCGGTCTGGCGGATGATTACTCAGCACTCTTTTTGAATCCGGCTGGACTGGCCGTTGTGCGGGACTATGAATTCTCCGTTGGACTTTCACATCTCATGTACGGCAACAAAGTGTCATATCTCGGCACTTCGACAAGTTCATCGAACAACGGAACGAATCTAAACAACCTCGGCATCGTCTATCCCATCCCAACAACACGCGGGAATCTAACCTTTGCGTTCGGGTTTGGTCGCGTCGCCAATTACACGACCGGCACAACGTACAGCGCGTTCAATTCTTCAAGTTCCATTATCCAATCCATGGTCTCTGATGTTAATCTCTGGTCAATGTCAGCCGATGATCGTCGCGATCTGCTTGATCGCAGCATCCCGTACCAAGTGTTTCTTGCAA
>JANONN010000170.1:0-2912 GCA_031420835.1 Ignavibacteriales bacterium
GCACAGCGGGAGGGAATGTTGAGCTTCGAAGCGCCAGCGGTGGTGTCACGGCAAAAACGGCGGGCGGAGATATTCGGCTGCAAGAGATTACCGGCTCCATCGAGGCCAAGACTGCGGGTGGAGACATTCGTGCAGAATTGATTCCGAGCGGGAAAGGTGGAAGCGAGCTGAAGACGGCGGGTGGAGATATTAAGCTCTGGATTCCGGAAAACGCCAAGGCCACCATCGAAGCAACGATCGTCATTCAAGACCGATGGGGAAGCCGACGGAAAAAGTACGAAATCAAGTCGGACTTCAAAGCAGAATCTTACGTAGAGGACAAAGATGACGAGGAAATCCGGGCGAAATACGTATTGAATGGCGGCGGCGAAATGATCAATCTTGAAACAGCGAACTCGAACATTGAGATACGGAAGTTGAAGAAGTAAGAAGGCGGAAATCAGAAATCAGAAATCGGAAGTCAGAGAACCTCCGGTTCGCTAGAGCCGGAGGTTTTTTGTTGAGTGAGAGTAACTGCTCAGCGTCTTCCCGAAAAGGATTGTGGTCTTGATATCTTGGTGAAGACCCCCTGTAGTCCCCCTAAGAGGGGGACAGTTTTTTTACAGTTTTGAACTGAGGGAAAAAATCCTCTCCCCTCGTAGGGGAGAGTTAAAGTGGGGTCTTATGGAATTACCGTCTGTGTCCAATCAAAAGCGTTCAATCAAAACAGTACACTGAGTAGTTACACGCGAGAAGTAATGTCGGACTTTTGCACGCACGGTTTTTATTGTATCTCCGATCATCTTCGTGTACCTTTGTGGCCAAAACGGTTCGTCTGAGTCTTCGGCGAGCGGTTCGTCTGAGCTCATCGAAGCCTCAGCCGAGCCGCTCACCGAAGACATCCAGTGCCTATGAAGAAAATCTCTACCATGCTCATGCTGTTGTTCCTCCCTTCGTTACTGCTCGCGGGGGGTGGAGAGAAGAAGGCAGTCGCCACACGCACCGTGGTCGCTCCTACTATTGACGGGCTTCTCAATGAAGCGGAGTGGAACCGCGCTCAACCAATAACAGATTTTCTGCAGCGCGATCCCGATGAGGGTCAACAAGCATCCGAGCAGACAGAGATTCGCATTTTGTATGACGACGAAGCGTTGTACATCGGCTGCATGATGCGTGATAGCGATCCCTCAAAGATTCTTGCTCGACTCGCACGTCGTGATGATGAGGTGGAATCCGATTTTATTTCGATCCGCATTGACAGCTATCACGATCACCAGACCGCCTTTGAATTCACGATCAACGCTGCCGGCGTAAAGACAGACATTCTGCAATACAACGATGGTCGTGAGGAGGATCCTTCCTGGGATGTGGTCTGGGGCGCTGAAACTGCACTCACAGCGGAGGGGTGGAGCGCAGAGTTGAAGATTCCATTCAAAGCGTTGCGGTTCTCTGGCCAGACATCGCAGGAATGGGGAATTCAATTCATCCGGTATATTTCGCGTAAACGCGAGCGTCAGGAGTGGGTCTTGATCCGAAAACGCGAAAGCGGGTTTGTTTCCAAATTCGGTCACCTCGTCGGATTGGACAACATTCCACTTGCGACCAATATTGAACTACTCCCGTACATTGTCGGTGGAAACCGTTTCCTTCCGAAATCACCCGCGTACCCAACCGGACGTGATCTGGAATCGAATACCGGGCTCGATGCTAAATACAAGCCTTCATCCGGCCTCACGATTGATGCCACCTTCAATCCCGACTTCGGGCAGGTTGAGGCAGACCCAGCGGTTCTTAATCTCTCCACCTTCGAAACATTCTATCCGGAGAAACGACCTTTCTTCGTTGAAGGATCGCAAATTCTTCGGTTCACCACGTTCGGCGGGCAGTTTGGTCCTGGACTATTCTATTCGCGTCGGATTGGTCGCGCTTTTCGGTTGCGGGAACCAGATGGAGGTTACATTGAAAATGAGCCTCGGTTTGCAACGATCCTCGGTGCCGCCAAGATTTCCGGCAAGACAGACGACGGCCTTTCAATCGGACTGTTGGAGGCGGTGACTGCAGAAGAGCGCGCAACGTTTGTGGATTCGCTTGGGAACAAATCATCGCGCGTGGTTGAGCCGTTCACAAATTACACTCTTCTTCGCCTCCGAAAAGACGTGTTCGAGAATTCGAACGCCGGATTGATCGTCACATCGGTCAATCGAAAAGGACGCGTCCCTGCCATGACGGCCGGTGTCGACTGGAATCTCAAGTTCTTAGAAAGCATGTATCGTGTTGATGGATTTCTGGCTCGCTCACGCACGGCGAACAGCTCCAATTCACGTATTGAAGGCTCGGCGGGCAAACTCGCGTTGAACAAGGATGGCGGTCAGCACTGGCGTGGATTTCTTTCGCTGGATTTCACATCGAAGAACTACAACATCAATGATATCGGTTTCTTCCGGCGGCCAAATGATTACGGCGGCTTAGCGCAGATTCTCTATCGAGATGATGAAGTGACGAGTTGGAAGCGAATCTGGAATGTGAGTATGTTGTATCATCTCCGCCGCAATTTTGATGAAGTGGAACTGATCAACGCCATCGGAGTTGCGGGATATATCATGCTGCCAAGCTATTGGGAGTTTGGCCTTCAGGCGGAACGGGATTATGGAAGATATGACGATCGGGAAACTCGTGGAAACGGATTGTTTCGGAAGCCACAAGTTCAGAGCATGTACATTTCTGTTGAAACAGATCCAAGGCAAATCTTCGTCGGTGATGTGAGTGCGCGGTTTGGAAACGATGACCGGGACATGACTTCAGTTCGACTAAACGCTGAGCTTGAGGTGAAAGCCGCATCGAACTTATCGTTTGAGTTTAGTCTTTCCCGGAACATGTTCAATCGCCAGCTTGCATGGGTTGAGAATATCACCGATCTCAGTGTATCGTCGGAT
>JANONN010000171.1:0-3327 GCA_031420835.1 Ignavibacteriales bacterium
TGGAGAAGTTAGGCGAAGGCGGAATGGGCGTTGTTTACAAAGCCCAGGACACCACGCTCAATCGCTCTGTCGCTCTCAAATTCTTACCGCAGCATATGTCGGCGTCTGAGCAGGATAAGGCGAGGTTCATTCAAGAAGCTCAGGCGGCCGCAGCGTTGAATCACCCCAACATTTGCACCATCTACGGCATTGAAGACCACGATGGACAAATGTTTATCTCGATGGAGTTCGTTGAGGGGCAGACATTGAGAGACAAAGGGCTAAACGTTCCACTCAAGCAGGCCATCGAAATCGGAATACAAATTGCAGATGGATTAGCCGCGGCACACGAGAAAGGGATTGTCCATCGCGACATCAAGCCTGAGAACATCATGATCCAAAAGGACGGCAGAGTGCGGATCATGGATTTTGGTCTGGCGAAACTCAAAGGAGCTTCCCGCCTCACAAAAGCCGGGAGTATGGTCGGCACGGTGGGTTACATGTCGCCCGAACAAGTGCAGGGAATGGAGAGCGATCATCGGTCGGATATTTTCTCGCTTGGTGTTATTCTGTATGAACTGTTCGCGGGACAATCACCCTTCAAAGGCCTCCATGAGACAGCTATTTCCTATGAAATTGTCAATGTGGATCCTGTACCTATCTCCACCACCAAGCAGGAGATTGACCCGGAGATTGATGCGATCGTGCTGGAGTGTTTGGCAAAAGAACTCGACCAGCGGTATCAATCTGCCAAAGAAGTATCCAAGAATCTCAAGCGATTCAAACAGGAATCGAGCCGCGCACGAGTCAGCAGGATAACCACCGCGCGTTCCGCCTATGTGCCTGCTCTCGATTCGGCTCACGGGGTGGTTGTTGAAAACCAGGCGCCGAGTTTGCTCGATCGCATCCGAGGGATGAATGTCCTATGGATCGCATTAGCGATCCTCTTTTTCGGTACAACTATAGCTTCACTACTCATCCTGAATTTCCGAGCTTCAACGAGCGCAGAAGTTATTCGAGCCTATATCCCTGCACCGGAAAAATTTAGTTTCAGTGATGCTTTAGGAGGAGGACATCTTGCCGTCTCTCCCGATGGTCGGAAAATTGCTTTTGTCGCAGTTGACTCATCCGGCAGGGCAAGCCTCTGGGTTCGGCCATTAAACGCTCTTGCTGCTACAATGCTGTCAGGAACGGAAGGGGCGAATTTTCCATTTTGGTCCCCCGATAGCCGTTACATTGGATTTTCTGCCGGAGGCAAATTGAAAAAAGTTGAGGCAACGGGCGGACCACCGTTTACCATTTGCGATGTTGTCACTGGACGAGGTGCGTCTTGGAGTCAGCAGGGCATTATTGTTCTTCCAGTGGATCAACTGGTCGGTATTTCTCAGGTATCAGAGGCAGGCGGTGTTCCGACACTGATTACAAAGCTCGATACCACGAGGAACGAACAAACGCATCGCTGGCCATATTTTCTTCCTGACGGAAAACATTTTCTGTACCTTGCACGCACGACCGCGGCTGGGAGTGGAAGTGCGCTGGATGCGATCTGCGTCACTTCTCTTGATGGCAAGCTCAACAAACGTCTTCTCCAGGGGTCCTCGAACGTTGCCTTTGCGGCTGGGTATCTTTTGTATATGCGTGAGAATTCTCTCATGGCTCACCCCTTTGATCCCGATGCGTTGGAACTGAAAGCAGATCCATTCCCCATTGCGGAA
Source organism: Ignavibacteriales bacterium (assembly GCA_031420835.1). Lineage (GTDB taxonomy): Bacteria > Bacteroidota > Ignavibacteria > UBA10030 > UBA10030 > JANONN01. Next base: position 1,695 of record JANONN010000171.1, read on the forward strand.
GCCGTTGCATTTAGCACGCGATTCAGCGTGGCAACATTTTCCGTTTCACAAACCGGGGTTCTCGTTTATGAGGGACGCAGCGCATCTTCCACGCCCGAACTGGCGCTGGTTGACCCAAAAGGAACAATGATCGTCTCGCTGGGTAAGCCCGAAATCTTTGTCGGTGCCCGACTTTCAAAAGATTCCCGCACGATCGCGATGGATCTCTATGATATCCGGGCGCGCAACCCGGATATTTGGCTCTATGAAATAAGCCGTGGGGTGAACACACGTTTTACTTTTGATAATGCGGTTGAATGGAATCCCATCTGGTCGCCAGACGGAAGTCGCCTTGTATTCAGTTCTAACCGTAAAGGACGCAATGATCTGTACGAAAAAGTGTCGAGTGGAGCAGCCAATGAGCTGCTTCTCTTCGAATCAGACCGTGATAAGTTTGCGACGGACTGGTCGTCCGATGGAAAATTCATTCTGTTTTTCTCATTGGGCGATCCGAAAACGAAGGCTGATGTATGGGTACTTCCGATGACAGGCGACCGTAAACCAACGCCGCTGATGCAGACTGAGTATTCTGAACTCAATGCGAAGTTTTCTCCCGACATGAAATGGATCGCTTACCAATCCGACGAGTCCGGGAGATCTGAAATATATGTCCGCCCATTTCCGGGACCCGGTGCAAAATGGCAGGTTTCGACGAATGGGGGCGGAAACCCCCGATGGCTGAATAATGGGAAGCAGATCTTTTACGGTAGCGGTGGAAAAATCATGGCGGCAGAGGTCAATGGCAGCGGGACTACATTTGAGATCGGCAAAGTGCGAGAGTATTTCGACCCATCATCGGTCGGAGGAACAAATGTTCTGGATATTTCGGCAGACGGACAGAAGATTCTAGTTCAAATTTCGCGAGGCAGGCAAGCTCCAGTGCCACTCACGCTTGTAACAAACTGGACGGAAGAGCTGAAAAGAAATTGACGATTGATTTCATTGGGTCATTGGGGTCATTGAGTGATTGAAAAAAAACGGCGGCATGCAAAGAAGAAAGAACTGTCATTCGCATATGTTTCTGTTGGGAATCTGATTACTGGATACCCGCCTAAAGTCCCGCTTTTGCCGCTTTACGGCATCCCGTACAGCGGGACTGGATTCCGCTCTCAACAGCGGGATTCTGAGAAGCGGAACATGCGGGTATGACAGATAAGGAGAATGCTATGATCGGCCAAACAATATCTCATTATAAGATTTTAGAGAAGCTCGGAGAGGGAGATATGGGCGTTGTTTACAAAGCCCAAGACACCACGCTCGACCGCGTTGTCGCGCTCAAGTTTCTTCCTCAACATCTCTCGGGAAACGAGCAAGACAAGGCACGCTTCGTCCAAGAGGCCAAGGCTGCCGCTGCATTGAATCATCCGAATATCTGTACCATCTATGGGATTGAGGAACATGATGTGCCCCAAGGGGGTAAGCAGACGTTCATCGCGATGGAATTCGTGGAAGGCCAAACATTGCGGGACAAAACCGTAGGGCGAATCGGCGATTCGCCCCTACAATTAAAACAGGCGATTGAAATTGGCATTCAATTAGCCGATGGGCTTGCCGCTGCGCACGAGAAAGGGATCGTTCATCGCGATCTGAAGCC
>JANONN010000172.1:0-2270 GCA_031420835.1 Ignavibacteriales bacterium
TCGTAGTTCACCAGATCATCTGCTCCTTCGTGTCCGTACAGTTGCTCTGAGGCTCACAGATGAAACAACGTCATGAATGAAGCGATGATCTGCATTCACGAACACACCTATTTTCGAAATATGTTCGGGGAGATGTGCAACGATGTCAGACGCCCGTTGAGGAGTCACGTGGCGTGGACTTTCTTTGTCGAAGACAAACCCTACGGCGTCTGCCTTACAGCGGATGGCATGTCTCGCGTCGTCGAGATTTGTTATTCCGCAAATCTTGACAAACAGGTCTTGAACATTTGTGAGCAAATCAACTCCTGATCATTGCTCCTCGGTTCAACTCCACACGAACCGCTTGAGTTGAGTCGTTATTTTGAAAGCGGTTTGGATGCGCGTGATTTTCCTTTGGGACTAACTCTCACTTGCCGAATTCGACGAACCGTTTTTTGGACTATCTTGAAAACAAAATCCGAGTGCCGGATTTCTTCGTTCAGTTCAGGGAGTTTTCCTGTAAACTTTTGGAGAAATCCGGCCAGCGTGTCGTAGTCGGGGGTTTCTGGGATATTTGCAACAAATTGCTCATTGAAATCATGGATGGTGATGTTCGCATCGACAATCGTGGACCCGTCGGTAAGGGGCTGCTCCGGCTTTCGTACTTCGTCATACTCGTCATGGATCTCCCCCACGATCTCTTCGATAATATCTTCAACGGTAATAATCCCCTCCGTTCCGCCAGACTCGTCTATCACAATCGCGAGATGAACTTTCTTCTGCTGCAACTCGCGAAGCAGCTGGCTGATCTTCTTTGATTGATGTGCAAAATAAGGAGGTCGAATTATATCCTGCAATATGATCAGATCTCGATACTCTAAGAGGCTCAGAAGATCCTTGCTGTAAACAATGCCGATGATATTATCCAATGAACCTTTGTAGACAGGAAGCCGGGAATAACCTTCCTCAATCACACGGCGAATCAAAACATTCGTTGGAACACTAATATCCAATCCCACTATGTCCGGCCGAGGCACCATAATCTCCCGCGCGGTGGTATCCGTGAACTGTAATATGCTCTTGATAAGCTCATGTTCAGCTTTGTCAAGGGCGCCGCTTCGAGTGCCGGCCTCTAGGACCTCCTTGAGATCCTCTTCAGAAAGATCTGTCTTGAGAAGCCCTGTCCTAACTAACACTGCCTTAATGCGTTGCTTGAATGATTTCAATGTATCCTTATCACAAAGAAATAATGTAGAAAATATGTTTTTATCTTCAACTCTAACTTCAATTTCCGAGGCTAGGTGTCTCTAACCCACACAATTGCAAAACATCGATTCCGTTCTCTATCCCCATGTTAGCGGAGCACACCATCGTTCATTTTCCGTGCGTGATCCTATGGAAGTGACTTTTTAAATTCCTGATATCTCCTACCAAAAAGATTTGGTTCGTTTGCTTCAACGAACCACCACTGCAGCCGAACGCTGAAACCGTAAAGACTGTGGCAAACACAAAAGTATTTCGTCTCTTCATGACTCTCAATATGTTACCGTATTGAGGAATAATCCCCTTGCCGGCGCCGACATGCCTGCCTCGGACCGAGTCCGCGCCTTCATGATCTTCTGCCAATCATCCAATGGCCTATAACCACGAGCAACGTCGATCATCGTTCCAACGAGGGCACGAACCATCCCATATAAAAAGCGATTTGCTGTGATTTCGAATATGGTCAACCCCTCCCTTTCAATCCACTGTGCCTCTGTCACTTTGCACATGTGGTGATCCACGGAGACACCATTCTTGCAAAAGGAAGAAAAGTCATATTCGCCTACAATCATGTTTGAACAGACAGTAAGTAGTTGTGCGTCCAATCGGTATCCGACATGCCATGTTAAATTCCGCGCGATCGAGGCAGGACGTCGAGTAATATGATATGCATATGACCGAGCCTTTGCACTGTAACGTGCATGGAATTCAAGCGACACTTCTTCCGCTCCAATTACGACGACATCGGCTGGAAGAAGTGCGTTTATGCCTCTTTCCAATTCGCCAGGATCCATCTCGCTTTCTGTCCTGAAGTTTGCCACTTGACCTCGGGCATGAACACCGGCATCCGTGCGACCCGCTGCATTTGTTTTCACTTCTTCCTGCAAAAGTTGAGCCAGCTTTTTTTCTAGGACTCCTTGCACAGATCGTCCGTTCGGTTGCACTTGCCAACCGACAAAATCAGTCCCTTCATACTCCAGAATTAGTTTGATGTTTCGCATGAGTCGCAGAAACGAAAAAATCCCGCC
>JANONN010000173.1:0-9705 GCA_031420835.1 Ignavibacteriales bacterium
CAAGATCAACGGCTTCCCGGTGACGACGCCGGTTTCCGTTTTTCGCATGTGCATGCTGTACGTATCCATAATCCACGCCATCACCTGCTCATTCGTGTTGATATCAGGAGCGGGCACATCGCGATTGGGTCCAAGAATGTCCATCAGGTTCGCCGTGTAGCGACGCGTGATCTTCTCGATCTGAAGCGAACTCAGTTTCGTGGGGTCGCACCGAACTGCACCCTTCGCTCCGCCGAAAGGAATATTCATGACCGCACACTTCCACGTCATCCACGCGGCAAGCGCTTTGACTTCGTCCAAGGTGACATCGGGCGTGTAACGAATGCCCCCCTTCGATGGACCTAGAACTTCGTTATGGATCACCCGATACCCTTCGAACACCTTGATCTCGCCGTTATCCATTGCAATGGGGATCGAGACGATGATCTGACGGACAGGCGTTTTCAGATACTCATACAAGCCCGGTTCAAGATTGAGGAGATGTGCAGCAACGTCAAATCGCTGCATCATGGATTCGAATGGATTCTCTTTGTCGAGAAGCGGAGCGGGTTCTTTGTAGACTGATTGTTGGGAGATCATAAATGATCGTGCGGGGAATCGGCTAGTACAATCCACCCATTGCGATCTTCTCGAGACGAGCTATGCGCTCTTCTGTCGGTGGGTGTGTCGAGAACAGCTTCATCACGCCACCTCCCCGGAGTGGATTGACGATGAACAAATGCGCCGTTGCGGTACCGGCGTTCTGCATCGGAATTTTGCTGACTCCAGCCTCAAGCTTCCTCAAGGCATTTGCAAGGCTCATCGGCTTCTGGGAGATCTCCGCTCCACCGGCATCGGCAGCGAACTCTCGCGAGCGAGAAATGGCAAACTGAATCAGCATCGCTGCTATCGGTGCAAGAATGAGAAGAAGTACTTCTCCAATCGGATTGGAGTTCTGGCGGTTCCGGTTTCCGCCAAACATTGCCGCATACATAGCCATCCGTGCTATGAAGGTGATCGTGCCCGCGAATGTCGCGGAGATCGTGGCAATCAGAATATCACGATTCCTAATGTGCGCCAATTCGTGAGCCATGACGCCTTCAAGCTCATCGTCGCTCAGCATCCGAAGAATACCCTCGGTTGCCGCCACCGCCGCGTGATTCGGATTGCGGCCTGTCGCGAACGCGTTGGGGGTGTCTCCGGGCATCACGTAGACCTTCGGCATTGGCATTCGAGCCTGTTGCGACAACCTTCGGACGATAGTATGGAGTCGCGGCGCCTCTGCTTCGGAAACTGGTTTTGCGCGATACGTCATAAGAACGATCTTATCCGAAAACCAGTACATCCCAAAATTCATCACTATTGAAAAGACAAATGCCATGATAAGGCCCTGTTCTCCGCCGAGCCACTGACCGACCAGCAGCAGCAAGCCCATCATGAACGCCATCAGCACCACTGTTTTCATCATGTTCATAACAGATCTCCTCTTACAATAATGGATATTACAAAGTGATGTGACGCAGAGTTTAGAATTCGTCTGCATAGCCCCACGATTTATCGTGGGGGTTAATGAACCCCAACCACATTGGGGCTTCAGCCCCCACATAATAGGGTTAAAACCTCTGGTGTTTGGTTTTTCTTTTCCCCGAACTGAACAGGCTGTGTGAAAATACCCTGAGAGCCTGGACAGGAGTCCCGGCCAACAAATAAAATCCCGCTTTTCAGAATTTGTTGGTCGGGTCTGCGACCCGACACGTGAGGATCCGATGAGTTTTCACACAAGCTCTGAAGTTCGGGGCTATTCAGTTCACGACAAACACATACTTGCGCAACATCAGTTACAAACTTAGTTTCGCAAACAATTTACCAAAAAAGGTGTGGAGATTCAACTACAAACGGGATAGAGGGAAGAGATAGGTGGGAGAGAAACCGCTACTGATTGCGAGCCGTGATGCGATGAAGCTCCTTCATGACGAGTTCGGGATTCTCATCCAAGAAGTGACGCGAGAAGCGTCGTGCTCTCATCACTTCGTGGGAGTCAAGCTCCGCCATAATAATGTCTTCTTGGAACTCTTTCCCCTTTACAATGATCTCGCCATTAGGACTCGTAATCGTCGAGCCACCCCAGAAATTCACCCCATCTTCGAACCCAACGCGATTACTCCAGAGCAGATAGATGCTCAATAAACGCGCATATGCACGATGCTGCTCGTGATTGACCCGCGCTAACGCCAGCTCTTTTTGTTCGCCTGAAAGTCGGGTCGGGCTGGCTGTGAGGCAGAAAATAGTCTCTGCGCCATCAAGCGCAAGAAGATAAGGAAGGGAAATATGCCACATATCTTCGCAGATGATCATCCCGAACCTTCCATGCTTCGAATCAAACGCGCGAACCTCTTTGCCAGCGCTGAAGTATCTTCCTTCTTCGAACATACCATATGTAGGAGGATACACTTTTCGATGCAGATGCTTGAGGCGTCCATCTTCAAGAAAAATGGCGGCATTATACAAACCGTGATTCCGTCCATCTTCGACAAGGCCAACAACAATGGAGACTTCTTTGCTCTTCTTGAGAAGTGGCGCGAGAACGGGATCAGTCTCCGGGTCAAATGCCACTTCCCATGTAAGGTCTTTGAGGGAGTATCCTGTAAGACTCAGTTCCGGAAAAACGACAAGGTTCGCCCCACTGCGACATGCTTTGTCCACAAACTGGAGATGATGACGAACATTGTGTTGCACATCCCCCACTCGCGAATCCACTTGTGCTATAGCGGCTTTCAGTCGCATACCTAAGAGAGATCAATCATCTTAATGTCCTTGATATACTGCACGGTCTTATCCTCTTTGAGATTCTTCAGTTTCTCCATCTTCGTGTTGATTCTCTCGACGTTTTCCATAATGATGGTGAGATACCGAGCCACCTTGGGGTCAGCGTTGGATTTGTACAATTCCTGGATTCTTACCCCCATGTCAGATAATGGAGTTCCTACATCATTCGCGATGTTAAGGACTAACTCCTGCATTGCCTCTAATCGCTTTTGGCGGATCTCAAGTTCCTCAACTTCCTCCCTGAGCCGGCGCTTCTCGACAACGCTCATAATCGTCTTCGGGAGAATAGATGTGGATATTTCTTCTTTCACGAGATAATCCTGTACGCCAAGTTTCATAACCTCTACGGCAATATTCATATCTTTGTTGACGGTGAGAAAGATTACTGCCGTAGAAATGTTCTTTTCTTTCAGAGTACGCGTAGCCTCAAGACCGTTCATCCCAGGAAGAAAGTAGTCCATGAGGATCGCGTCGTAGATCGGATTCTGAACAAGCTCATCAATTCCTTCTGTTGCGTTCTGCCGCCATGTGACAATAAACTGAGCGCTTTCGAACTTGTCTAGGAACAGGGAGATAAGTTTCGCAAAGTCCGCATTATCTTCAATCAACAAAACATTAATTGTTCTGGTTTCGCCCATGGGTTTATTTCCTCCCCGGAAGCCTTGCAATTGTCGTCCAGTAATGTTGAATAGACTCCAAGACTGGTCCCAAATCCTCAAGGAGGACCGTTTTCGAAATGAAACAACTCGCACCAAGTTTGTATGCGGAAACGATATCCTCTTCGCGTTCCGAGCTGCTCAGAATAATCACAGGAAAACCTTTTGTGCTCTCATCATCTTTGATTCTCTGGAGAATCTCACGCCCATCCACTTTGGGGAGATTGAGATCAATGAAGACAAGATCCGGCCTCATTTCAACCTGATGCGACATGATTCTGAGATATTCAAGACCAGCCTCTCCGCTCTGAAATACCGTTAGTTGATTGGGCTGCCGGCTTTGTTGAAGCGCCCATTTGAAGATCCGGGCATGGTCTTGGTTATCCTCGATCAATAGAATTCGAAGTGGTGGTGCAATTTCCGACAAGAACGTTCCTTCATGCAAGTGGAAGTGTAAAATAGAATGTAGCGCCCCTCCCGGGGTCAGATTCCACCCAGATCTGTCCTCCGTGAGCCTCAACAATTTTCTTGACCATTGTCAAACCGGCCCCCGTCCCCTCAAACTGCTCCCGTTGGTGCAGTCTCTGGAAAATCATGAAGATCTTGTCAAAGTACTTCTCTTCTATTCCAATGCCGTTATCCTTCACGGAGAACTTCGCCCGATTCTCAACCACCTCGGCTCCAATTTCGATCAGGGGACGAGATTTGTCACAAAACTTGATCGCATTTGAAATGAGATTGCGGAAAACAACCTTCAGGTGAGGCTCTACGCCTATGACCTTGGGCAACGAGCTGACCGTTCGTATCTCAGCTTTCCTTTCAATGATTGTGAATTCAAGCTCATCAAGAATCTGGCGAATGAGCTGATCAACGTCAATCGGATGCCGGTGTTCATCCATCTTGCTGACACGTGAGAGTTGCAGCAGGTCTTCGATCAGTTTTTTCATCTGGCCGCACGAGTCGATAATGGATTGCAAATAATCCCGTCCCTCACCAGCAAGTGTGTCAATATATGCACTCTTGAGAATCTTCGAATACCCTTCGACGCTTATGAGGGGCTCCTTCAAATCGTGCGAGACCACATACGTAAAGTCATCCAGCTCCTTGTTGCGAGCTTCGATTTCAAGTGACTTCGTAACGATCTCTTGGTATAGCTTCGCTTTCTCAAAGGCAATCGCCGAAACACTTGCAATGCTCTCCAAAAGCGTTAAGTGCTCTTCCGTGTACATGTCATATTCGTAGCTTTGCGTTGAGATGATGCCGATGATCCGGTCCTTAGAGAATAGTGGCACAAACATCAACGATTTCGAGCGACGTTGAGTATTACCGAACGTCTTATCTGTCGAACGTGAGAATTCATCGTCTGTGCGTAGTTCAAGGAATGATCGACGTTCTCGAACAACTTTGGCGCACGCAGGCCTTTCGTCAAGAGCCATCGGAGTCGTGGGTGTTTTGTACTCCACAACACCGTTTTCTGTTCGGTCAAACCAGATAATCGGACGGAGATGCTTGCGGTTCTCGTCGTAAAGATCGAGGGAAAAAGCATCAAGCGGAACAACTTTGCGAATTTGCTCGTACGTAATACGAGCGATATGTTCAGTATCCAATGTACCGGTGAGACTTCGGCCAAGATCGTACAACACCTCCAAACGTTGCACTTGGTTCTTCAACTCCATCTGCACCGCACGCCGCTCACTAATATCACGCGCAATGTTCGCCATCGCTGCAATGTTCCCGGAAGTTGACTTCAGCAAGGAAGTGTTCAAACTGACCGCAATCTTCCTCCCATCTTTCGTTGTCCAAGTAATATCAAAATCGCGTAACGCTCCATCTTTTCGCAAACGATCCAACCAACTGAGGTATTCCTTCAACAGTAGTTCTCCTCCCCACGGATACGGGATCTCTTTTCCCATCGCTTCGGTACGATCGAAACCAGTAAGTCTCTCAAACTCACGATTCACATCCAGCACCTTCCCTTGGAGATCGGTGATGATAAGGGCATCTCCCATCGAGTTGACAACATTTCGGAATAGGCTCTCCGAATCAACAAGTCGGTTCTGAAGCGTCTTCCGCTCGGTAATATCGTTGCAGTGAACGGTGATGACCGAGTCACTCAAGCCGTGTGAAGGAACGATATGCACATCGGCATCAACAATACCGCCGTCTTTCTTAACAAGTTCCAGATCGAATCTCATCCATGGTCGTTCGCCTCTTCCAATCCTTCGCATCATCACTTGATAGGCCTTTTGACTTTGCTCGGAAAGAAAGGTCGAGAAGCGTTTTTTTGCTAGACTCGCCGTGGATCGATATCCCACCATCTTGGCAAACGTCATATTCACACCGAGGATCTTTCCGTCTTTGAGGATCAGATGACCAAACGGTGAGGTTTGAATGAGATCATGGTCAAACGCATTCTCAGCGTTCGACATTCCGGAGTGAAGAAGGTGCCTCCGTTGTCGTTTCACAATCCCAAGTTTTGACCGTTTCCCGTTGAGAACACGCGTGAGGGTCTTCACGCGTTTTGCAGTAGGTCGAGAGGGTTGTTTGTTCTGTTTCAATGGTTACCTTGTTTCATCAACCGTATCGCGATCACTCTTTGCCGGATTTCTTTCGGGTCCGCATAACAACCCACACGGAGAGTGCAAGCAAAACCGCAACTACCAACCACACCACAAGCTTCTCGCCTACCGGTTTCCCGCCCATTTCATATTTTCCAACGACGCCGGCGGTTATGGCAAGCACTCCTGCGGCGAGTCCCCCATAGAAATTGTCTTCTTTCAAAAGGGGAAGGATCTCTTTTTCCAAAATCACATTTGTCGTTTCGTTTGTAAGCACTTCCTCGAGACCCGCGCCAAGCTGAATCGCTGCAGACTTTGATTCCTTTTCAACGACGATAAGCACTCCCGGCTCCTCTGCTCTCTCTCCAAGCTGGTTTTGCTTGAACACCTTGTTTGCATACGAAGAGAGAGATTCACCCGACAGTTTTTCCACAACGAGAATTGCAATATGAATTCTCGTAGTGTCTTTGACTCGTTTCAACCGATCTTCAAGCGAACGCCATTCGTTGTAGGTCAGTGAATTCGTGAAATCCATAACGTGTTGCGCAAGGACAGGCACAGGCTGCTGAGCCTGAACCGACGCAAGACCCAGCAAACAGCATCCGGCAATCAGAAACCCGACGACGTTCCGCATAGGGATACCTTTAGATTGATGTTACGCAAAATAGAAAAGAACAAACCGTCATTCCCGCATGTCTTAGGCGGGAATCCCCGCCTGCGTCGGGCAGGTATAAAATGGATGCCCGACTCACCCCGTGAGATAGCCAAATGAAAACGGGTGGTCATGACGTTTGAACAATTATCTCACGGGGTAAAAGCATTCGGGCATGACATCCTTATTTTATGAAGCATGATTCTTGGCTTGTGTAGCATCACCTTTAGAATTTCACTTGTGGAACCTGCTCGGCTCCCGTGATTGATTTGAAGTACTGTATCTCATTAAACCCGTACATCCCTGCAACAACTGAAGCTGGGAAACGACGAATTACCATATTGTATGATTGCACTGTCTCATTAAATCGGTTGCGAGCCACCGTGATGCGGTTCTCAGTCCCTTCAAGTTGCGATTGGAGTTGAAGGAAGTTCTCATTCGATTTCAGGACTGGATAATTCTCCACAACGGCCAGGAGCCGTGAAAGAGCGCCGCTCAAACCATCCTGTGCCTGTTGGAATCGAGCGAACGTTTCCGGATTTCTCAATACCTCGGGTGTTATCGTCAATTGACCGACACGGGCACGAGCGCTCGTGACGTTTTCGAGCACTTCACGCTCCTGCTTCGCGAATCCTTTGACGGTTTCCACAAGATTCGGCACGAGATCGTATCGCCGCTGATATTGGTTCTCCACCTGACCCCACGCTCCTTTCACCGCTTCATCAGTCGTAATAATCCTGTTGTAGGTCATGATCCCCCATCCAATGATAAGCAAGATAACAACGAGAATCGCGCCGATGACCATCAGCGAAACGGCAAGTGTTCTGTTCATTCTAATTCACCTTTCGATGGAATGTTGTCTGTCTCAAATATCTTCGATCTCTCTTGAACTAACTGAAGGACACGCTGCTTCGATTCCCCTTCTGCCACTGTAGCCTTCCACCGCACAATACGTATTGGCACAAGCGTGATGATCGGCTCAGAATCTGTAAGCTCCACTCTTACGATAGCAGTTTCATATGAGTGAGACGAATTCCCACCGAACACAAAATTGCCAAGCGAGTAGGCGATGGTCTTTCCTTTGTATTGCTCTATCCCCTGCAATACGTGTGGATGATGACCTATGATGAGATCAGCGCCGGCATCAACGACTCTTCGCGCTAAAGCGATCTGTTCCGCTTCAGGATGTTCCGCACGTTCAACGCCCCAGTGGAAATTCACAACGACGTAGTCGGCTTGCTTGCGGACCTTCCGCACGTCTTCGACGATGATACTCGCCCGGCGGGGAGCAAAGCCTGACTTTGTGTCTGTGGCGGCAAACTCTCCCCCACCATAATACCCGAGAAACGCGATCTTCTTTCCATGCTTCTCAACGATGACCGGCGTTCGCGCTTCGTTGATATTCTTTCCCACACCAACGTGGCGAATACCGATTGAGTCGAGATTGCGCATCGTGTTTTCCAAACCCTCTCGATCATAATCGGCAATATGATTGTTGGCAAGGTTCACCAGCGAGACCTTTGCATGGAGAAGGATCGGCAGATAGCGCGGATGCATTTTGAAATTGAATTTCTTCTCCACCTTCCGATCTGAAGTTGTAACGGGATGTTCAAGGTTCAGCATGAAGACGTCAAACGGTCCTACGTCCGACCAGTTGCTAAACACATACGAAAGATCATCCCCGATGAAATTCTCGATGTGGTCTGAGAGTACAAGATCCCCCGCAAAGAGAAGTACAACTGGCTGTGAATCTTGCCCGTTTGTGGATGAAAGGATTGCTATAGAAAGAAGGAATGTCGCGACGATTTTCATTGCCACCCAATTGTTGAACGATGCCATTGTAGCAAAACTTGCTCCGAAAAACAAGCTACCATAGCGCTCGGCACTGACTCAGTATGGAGCTAATTTGTCCGCGAGTGGCTCAAGTTGAAACTCGGTGCTGTCCTAATTCGAGAGGGTTTGTCCTAAGTTGAAGCAGGGCGACAGAGAGGCAGGCGTGTTTTGGTCACGTAACTAACGCGGACATGTCGGATGGTATGTCGTCCACAAGCTTTTTAAGACAGTCTTTGATCTGTTTTACGATTTCTTTGGGGAACGCAAATTTGAACTGAATGAGAAACTCTGAATGGGTAAACTCCTTAAATCGCAACAACTGTACGAATGAATCTAACTCGAAATAATCTGCATTCGCCGGAATAAAAAAACGCTGTTCCTTAAATTGGCATCCAGCATTTCTGTTTCTGTCCTTGCTGCTTGTCTTTGACGTGACAATGCAGGTCACTATTCTGTCTGTTTTTTCGTCTGCATATAAAACTACGAGGAATTTTGGGGCCGTGCCTCCATCCTTGAAGTCATATATCCCATAATGAACGTCTCCAATTGCTGGCATTATCCAGTCGTGCGATTCGGGAATACTCTCTCGAATTCCCCCTCCTCCTCCAATAAAGCCTCAGCTTCTTCTTTAGTCAATGGCGAGCTATCGTCAACCGCATACGTATATGCAATCGGCTCGTATTTTCTGTCCTCGACCTGCCAAACCTGTCGCCAAGGAGTCCCGTGTTGGTGCGACCAATCTTTTATTTGCTTGCCAGTCGCATCGCACCACACCTCTGCAAGCCATTCCATGATCTTGATCTCACGCTTTGAGAACAGAGACAAATTCGCCTTGACACTGGCTTTCGCTTTGAATAAATAACCCTTTTCCTCTCCATCCTTTTCAAACATTGGGGTTATGCCGATAACGCGGCCAAGATCAGAAGGTATCTCTTTGTCAGTAACATTCTCAAACTCATCTTTTGGGTACGGCCCCATCGGATACGCATAATACTTCGTACCTGTAACAGAGCGTCCAGTCAATTTGAAGTGTTCAAAATCGAGAGCAAACAAAAGCTTGCTCATCTTGACCTTACCAATTTTATTCTTATTCGTGTTCAATGCAAAAAAAGTCACCGCATTGACGAACTTCTCTCTATTTCTGTTTCTGGCTTGCATCTATTGATAAGATGTACAGTTTTGTTCACCAAAGTGGTGATTC
>JANONN010000174.1:0-3244 GCA_031420835.1 Ignavibacteriales bacterium
CCCTGGGTGTTCAACATAGACCTTCAGGTCAGTAAGTCAATTGCTCTTTCATTTCTGATGGCAGAGTTTTACGTCAATGTTCTCAATCTGATGAACACAAAGCACGTTCTCAACGTGTATCCGACCACCGGAACTCCAACCGATGATAGCGCACTCCAGAGTCCCTTTATTCATTACTACAAGGCATTTCCATTGTATGAGGAGTTCTATCGTACCATCAATCTCAAAAACCGTTGGGCATATACGGGTGCGGCTGGAGCCGACATCTACGGAAAGCCGCGGCAGATCAGAGCCGGCGTGCGAATTATGATGTAGGACAATCAAATGCGAAGAATCTTCATCATATGTTCTTGTTTCCTGCATGTTGCATACGCGCAGCAGGACATTCCCGACAAGTCGAAGCGAGCGCCAATGGAGTCTCTCGGAAAAATAGCCGGCTCGCCGCGCTACACTGTGTTGAACATCGGTAATTTCACCACGTGGTCGCGCTCCGATGGGCAATCGAATCACTCCCCGGCCGGGTTCGACGGCTTGCGCTTTCCCAGAAACACCGGCAACGTGGTGTATCAGGATGCAATTGTTTGGGGAGCAAAGGCCTATCGAGACGCCGCTTTTACACAGCCCGCCCCGCGGCAAGTGATCCGCGTAGGTGGAGGATCATACAATACCGGAACCCGCGCAGGATGGGTGACCGGCGTTGGCGCAACGGCCACACCGAGAGATCCAAACGATGCGAATGTGCGAATCTACAGAATCCGCCGTGACTACCAACGAATGTCGTGGTATGATCTCCGCTTCGATGCGGCTGATGTGAATGAAATCCGTGCGACCCAAGTTAACGATGCGCAGGTTCAGGCAGTTATTGATCAGTATGCCAAAGACTGGAATGAATGGCCTGTCCATCTTGGCGCTCCGTACATTGAGCGGAATGGCGTTCCGGGTTTTCAGCGCCCTCCGCAGTTTGACTATCGGTTCACGCTCGACAGTCTGATACAAGGTCGCTATGACGAACCGGGTATTGCCGGACCCGATGATTGGCTTCCCGCCGATCAAGTCATCTGGACGGTGTATAACGATCTGCATGTCGGACAACCGGCGACGTTTGCCTACTCAGAGCCCTTAGGGCTAGAAGTGCAGAAAACCGTTTGGGGATACAAGCATTCATCGGCTCTCGGTAACATTTATTTTACCCGGCACAAGTTCATCAACAAAGGTGGAGTGGATGTTGACACTGCAGCAGGGAATCAATTTGGTTCGTTCTATCTTGACAGTATGTATGTGGCCCAATGGGTTGATCCCGATCTCGGGTCGTTCTCCGATGATCTTGCTGGATGCGATACAACGCTTTCTTTGGGATATGCTTACAACTGGAATCCAGAAGACGCCGTCTTTCGCGCCTATTCATTGCCACCACCTTCTGTGGGATACACGTTGTTGCAAGGCCCAATGATCCCATCCGTTGGGGATACGGCGACCTTCGATCTTAGAAGACGTCCCGGCTTCAGAAACGAAAAAATGAAATCGTTTGTCGCACGAGGCTCCGGTGGTCCTTACGGTGAGCCGTGTAATTTCCCGCCACCCGGTTATGATTGCAACACCGGCCAATGGTGGAAGCTCGTTCGTGGATTTGCTCCTATCGGTTTGCTTACGACACAGGACATTTACTTTGCGCACCCTCCGGGGGTAAATCCTTTCTACGTGCTTTCAGGAGATCCAATAACACGTACAGGTTGGATTGATGGTGAAGGGACAGCCTCCTCTTTCGGCCCGGGAGATCGGCGCATGTTGCTCAGCACTGGTCCCTTCACGTTCGCTCCCGGTGATACGCAAGAAGTTGTCGTCGCGGGAGTCGCCGGGCTCGGCTCAGATCGACTCTCCAGTATCGGCGTGATGAAATCTGTAGCACAACTTGCAAGGAAGATGCACAAGAGGCTCTTTGCCGTTCCCCGTCCGCCGGTGCCTCCAAATGTCCGTGCCGTAGAACTCAATCGCCAGATCGTTCTTGAGTGGGGCTCCGATTTTCAGCGCACCAAACGAACGGAGGGAGAAATTATCGCAGGCGAGTATATCTTCGAAGGGTATCATGTCTATCAACTTCCTATGTCAACTCAATCATTGAGCGACGCGGTGAAGATCGCTACCTTCGACCTCAAGAACGGAGTTACGACGATCATAGAAGACTGGTTCGATCCGTCAGTGGGACGATATGTCTCGACGATTCTTCAAAGAGGGGAGGACGGTGGCGTGCAGCGATCCATAAGTATCACACGTGACGCTCTTGTGCCACCCTTTACAATAGACGAACGCTTGCGGAATGGTCAGGAGTATTACTTTGCAGTGACGGCGTATAACTATTCGCCAACCGGAGCGCCGAAAGCATTAGAGAGCGATCCTGTTTTTGTCCGCGCGAAGCCGAAAGTGCCGTTCGGGGTAGAATTCTCTACCAAGCATGGCGATACAGTTGCCGTCAGCCGGATTTCGGGGCAAGGTGATGCCATTGCTTCTGTGTCCGTCGTTGATCCGACAGTAACGACGGGGGACAGATACGAAATCCGCTTCAGACAAACGTCGTCAGGTTTGGTGTGGGATGTCATCAACGCGACAACGGGAAACACGCCGGCTTCCGGTTTGAGCTACACCGGCGCGGAAACTCCTTTTCCCATTGTTGACGGAATTCTGGTGCGTTTCTTTTCTCCCGATCCCGACTTCAAAGATTTTCTCATCGTAGCGAATGCAAACGGTCCCCTTTCAACTCCTTCGTACGGTGCATTTCAACTCAACAGCAGTGGATTCCCGTCGGCGATGTATCCCCTTGCCATCGTTGGAGGGGGCGATGGTCGTGATCGTCCCGCACCAAATGTTGGTGGCGCGAGATGGGGGATTCATGCAGGGGGAGTCGGATCAGAGTTCAGATACTCTAATTTCGTGAATCGAGTTACGGAGAATAAAAAGCTCTTGCCGCAGATTGCCGGCAATGATTGGGAGATACGGTTCACACTCGCCGGCGGTTATGCGTTTATTCCGAGACTCTTCAGCGCGGGTGACAGTCTCGGTGGGACACTAATCTCTGTTCCGTTTGAGCTTTGGAGGATCGGCGCCAACACACCCAACGATCCAAGCGACGATGTTCGACTCTTCCCCTATGTCTATGACATCCGTGGCAATGGTGTCTTCGATTTCTCGGGAGTTGATCATTCTATTTCCACGGGTGACGATGACCCCGAAACAGATTGGATCTATTGCA
>JANONN010000175.1:0-9445 GCA_031420835.1 Ignavibacteriales bacterium
CCTCTACTGTGCGGACCTTTATCGCGCCCTCAATTTCAATCCAGCCTGTATCCGTGACTTCTCCGATAATCTGAGCTTTTACCTTCCTCACATCTGCCTGCTTTAGCACCTCGCTCGACGCACCTGTGCTAGAGCTGACAATTACCATGGACTGGCTTTCACCAAAAAGGGTAAAGTCTTTTCGATTTGAGGTTTCAATCTCTTCCAACCTTACCTTTATTCCAAGCTTGTCAGTGCCGAAACACGATTCAGCAAGTGCAACAGCAATGCCACCTTCGGAAATGTCGTGTGCCGACCTTAGCAATGACCTCTGAATGAGGTCATGAAGAAGCTTTTGTAGCCTGAGCTCTTCCTCAAGATTTAGGCTGGGAGCGTCACCGAGAACTCGCCCCTTTCTCATAAGGAGATATTCAGATCCGCCTATCTCCCCTCGGTTTTCCCCAAGCAGAATGACTTTATCACCCGCTGATTTGAACCTTGAATCAATCACCTTATCCACACTTTCAATCAAACCTAGCATCCCAATGACCGGTGTGGGGTAAACTGCTCCCGATGGGCTTTCATTGTAGAAACTCACGTTTCCACCCGTCACAGGAGTCTCAAAGGCCCTGCACGCATCGCCCATTCCGCGAATAGCCTCCTTGAACTGCCAATAGACCCCAGGATCGTACGGGTTGCCAAAGTTAAGGCAATTTGTAATAGCAATGGGTTTAGCTCCAACGCACACAACATTTCTGGCTGCCTCAGCTACAGCAATTTGAGTGCCCCTATAGGGATTAAGAAAAACGTATCTAGAATTGCAGTCGGTCTTGAGGGCAATTGCCCTGTTTGTATTCTTTATCCTGACGACCGCAGCGTCGCCATTATTTGAGACAGTCGTGTTCGTCCTAACCATCGAATCATACTGCTCCCACACGAATCGCTTTGAGGCAATAGTCGGTCTGCTCAGCAATTCCAAAAAAGTGTCATTAAGATCCTTTGGTACATCCATCTGCTCCACATCGTAGTTATTCAGGTCGTCCAGATAGTCAGGCTTCCGCGACTCCCGGACATAAACAGGTGCCCCCTCCCCAAGAACAAGCGATCCCGCTGGGACAGTAGCCTTGACCAAGTTTCCTTCCAGAACTTCAACATTAGGTCCATCTATCACTTCTCCAATCTCAACAACACTTAAGTCCCACTTCTTGAATATGTTCCTCACGATGTCCTCATGTCCCTTGCTTACAACGAGAAGCATCCTTTCCTGAGACTCTGAGAGTAGAATCTCGTACGGCGTCATACCCGACTCACGAAGCGGAACCTTCTCAACTTGAATTCTCATCCCAACATTCCCCCTCGAGCTCATCTCTGTGCTGGAGCAAGTCAAGCCGGCTGCTCCCATGTCTTGTATTCCTACTACGTATCCAGTGCTAATAGCCTCAAGGGTCGCTTCAAGCAGCCGCTTCTCAGTGAACGGATCACCAACCTGGACTGCTGGTCGCCTTGCCTCCGATCGATCAGAGAGCCCCTCTGACGCGAATGTAGCCCCATGTATTCCATCGCGACCAGTCGCTGATCCCACGATGAAAACTGGATTCCCTTCGCCTTGTGCAACAGCACTCGCTGTTTTTGAATGCTCGACTATCCCGACAGCCATGGCATTGACCAATGGGTTTCCCGTGTAGCATTCATCGAAATAGACTTCCCCAGCAACAGTGGGTACTCCAAAGCTGTTTCCATAATCGCCGATCCCTTTCACGACTCGCGTAAAAAGATAGCGTACTCGTTCATTATCGAGATTTCCAAAACGGAGAGAATTGAGCGCGGCAATGGGCCGGGCACCCATTGTGAAAATGTCGCGCAGTATTCCACCAACACCCGTTGCTGCACCCTGATACGGCTCAATAGCCGACGGATGATTATGGCTCTCAATCTTAAAGGCAATTGCAAGCCCATCACCTATATCTACAAGCCCGGCATTCTCTTCACCCGCAGCAACCAACAATCTTCCGCCAGATCTTGGCAGTGTCTTCAACTCTGCAATCGAGTTCTTGTAGCTGCAGTGCTCGCTCCACATCACGCTGTAAATACCCAATTCAGTAAACGTTGGCACTCTCCCAAGAATTTCAAGAATCTTGTAATACTCTTCCTCGGTGAGACCGTGTTCCTTCGCTAGCTCTAAATCAACAACCGGCTCTCTATGGTCATTTCTTATCATGAGATATACTGGATTAAGTCGCAGTTATAAAAGATGTTACTTTTGGCAATGAGGAAGTAATGTGAGGATGACCAACGCGGGACC
Source organism: Ignavibacteriales bacterium (assembly GCA_031420835.1). GTDB lineage: Bacteria > Bacteroidota > Ignavibacteria > UBA10030 > UBA10030 > JANONN01. The sequence continues at coordinate 2,282 of JANONN010000175.1, forward strand.
CTTAAGGAAGTCAACGCTAAAAAACCCAGTCTTTGCTTCTTTCGAACCCTCCGAAGAGAATATCCATCAGACCAAGTCTCTTTTCGACCTTACCCAACGGAATCGGAATTCCCGGAAGCATCAGAACATCAACATAAGGAATTGATGCTCCCCACTTCGCATTGATCGCCTCCATGAACTTGTTTGCGATCAGGCCAGAGGCTTGGCTTGTGGGGTGGATCCCATCCAGACTGAAGATGCCGCCGACAATATATGCCGTCGTAAACTGAACACCCGAAGCGAAAAAAACATTTCTCGCGATTTCGTCAAACGTCGAATGAATATCGGCAACTGCAACACGCACGCTTTCTCGTTGCCGAATCGTTGTGTTGTACTGAGAAATAAGAGACCGCACGAGAGCCACCTCAGCAGAATCAAGAATGACACCGCGTGGTAACGGTAGATTGCGCGACCCCGGAAAGAAGGAAGGAATTCCATAACCGTCTGCAAGCCAATAGGCTGCCGTGAGTAAGACAAGGTCATTCGGCCCAAGATACTTTGGCGTACCGTCAGCCAACTCACCATACAAGGGAAGGTAACTCCCGAAGAGTGGTTTAGAGATGTCTGCAGGATCGGGAATAAACCATCGCAATGTGGTCATGAGCGCCGCCTGCGTAACGTCGGGAATCGTGGCTATCACGATTTGGGCGTTAGTCGTAAGAAGACTATCGATCATTGCATTGAACTGGCTCTGAAATGCAACTGCTGAAGTATACGGCAGAACCCCTCCAGATGCGGCATGAACAAAAACATCATTGTTGCCAAGCCAGGCCGTAACGAATGTGGGGTTGAGTTTCTTCACTTGCTCCCAGACACTGCCAGCATTTCCTGACTGACCATTGGCCGGATTTCGCCGCACAATGTGATGAAATGGATTGTCTCCATACGACCCTCCAAAACTCTTCGAGTAACTGTTCAACGTGTCGAGCACATCATTATTGTTTGTGAACGGATTATTAACGTAGGCACCTGGAATGGCGAGATTGTTATAGGCAAATGGCGGCAAACTTGCGTTAACATAGATGGAAGTGCTTATAGCGCTCAGACCCGGATCAACAACAATCGTCAATGGGGACACTTTCGAGATTCGTAGCCTACCCCCTACCCCCGGTTCCTTTATCAGCGGCTGTGAGAATTCAAGCGTTCCGCCTGCGGCTCGAACTTGACCTGCAATGAGATTCGGATAGCTGTACTTCTGCGACGAAGCATACAGTGCACTGGATTGATATCCCGCCGTAATGCTATTCCCAAGGGCTACATAGACTTGAAAGTTCGCCGAGCCGAGTCCCTTCCCCTGCTCAAGAGGACTTTCGTGCTCACACGAAAGGAACAAGAAGCCAAACACAGGAAGTAAGATGATGACCCTTTTCATATCAAAAGATTCGATAGCGAACACTTACAGACGCAAGATGCGCCGTGCTATTGTAGGTTCCATTGAAACTAAACTCAGGGATGCTGCGCGTTTCACTTCTTTGCAGAGCGACCACAAGCATGTAACTTGCGTCTATATGTAGATTTTCGGATATCGTGTATCCGAAGCCCACTGTAAAATCATGCCGATCCGCGTCAGGAAGGGATGGTTCGAGATAGCCCTCTTTCACAGGACTCTGATCAAAGATGTAGCCCGCCCGCACCGCCAATTGATCGCTCAATTGATATTCCACACCAGCCCGGAGTAGGAAGTTATTTTGATATGCTCGTGTTGATTTGATCGTGGATTGTCCGTTGAGTGGCTTTTCAAGTTCGACAATCAGTGTGTCGAACGTAGACCAAGTAGTAAATTGGAAGTCTACTCCAACTGAAAGACCTGCCATTGGCTTGTATGCGACTCCGGCATAGATGTTCGCCGGAGCAACAATTGTCGTTTTCATAGGGCCATCGGAAAAGCTCGACTTTAACGACGACGGAACGCGCTCGAATGCCAAATCACCCTTGAATGAGATCTTACTCTTTGATCTGTACGATAGACCAAACGAGAGATCATCGGAAATGGACAGCAGAATTCCTGCATTCCACCCAATGCCTGAACCGGACGCAGTCATTCTTGCACGCGGTTCGACAGGCTCCCCCGTCTCAAGTGAGAACGGTGTCTTCACCGCACGAGTAATCACAACACTCGCGGGGATGTAGCTGAACCCGGCTCCTATAGACAGAAAATTGCTGACTTTTATTCCCACACTAGGATTGATCGTGAAACTCACTAATTCAGCCTTCTCTGTGATAGCCCTACCTGCCCATCCCTCGGGCCAATCTGTTCCAAGACCAAACATCGTATAGACTCCAACTCCAAAACCAAACGTACCTTGTGAGTATGTCAGATACGAATGAGGCGGAAGGAAGAGTTGATTCTGCATGTTCGTTTCGGGAACGGGATTGCTCGGGTGCGCGCCACGAAAACGTACCTTCGGCATTATTGCTGTAGCTCCTCCGTAAAACTCTATTCCGTTAAGAAATGGAAGTCCTGCCGGATTCACAAAGATCGCCGACCCATCAAACGGTCTCGCCACGTAAGCGCCACCCATTCCTATTCCACGCGCACCATGTTCATTGAGTTGGAATCCGCTCCCAACCGCAACGCTTGTTGCGATGATTATCGGGAAAACGTATTGAAGAGATTTCAGCATAAAGTTCTTTTCGATGGGATGGAGTGTAAGTAGAAAAGGTGTGAATTCCAAATCAATGTTCAATCGTAATCAAGGGAGATCCCTTTTCAACCGGAGTCTGTGGACCGACATGTATCTCCTTCACAGTTCCCTTTTCCGGGCATCTCACTTCATTTTCCATTTTCATTGCTTCGAGAATTAGCAATCCGTCACCAGTATTCACTTGCTGCCCGACCGAGACTTCGATTTTTGTGACGAGACCCGGCATCGGTGCTCGTATTGTGACCGAAGCAGATGAAGGGGCCTGGGATTGCAGCAAAGATTTCAAGAGCAGGCTCTGCTCATCATCAACTGTGAGAGAGAACTCATGGCCGTCGACAAGTAGTATTTCGCCCGATTCGCCGATTTCTCCTTCATTCATCCCCATCGAGCGAAGATCAACTATGGAAAAACCTCTCCCATCCAAAAAAAACATGAATGTACCGTCAGCGAGTCTCTCGAAGCTGTAGGAATGCCGCTCATTATCTACGACAACGGAATTATCGTCAATCAATTCAACCTGAGACGTTTTTTTACGACCGGACACATGGAAGACTTTTCTCATGATGGTCTGTAGGTCTCCTCTCGTCGCTTCTTCCAAAGCGAATGAGACCCTTTCTCGACATGATTCAACTGTGGAAGTATTGATCCTTGAGATGTTTTGAGAAGAACAGAAGCCACGATCGCAGGGAGAAGAAGACCCTGTTCTGCCCTATCAAGTTCGGACGCTGAGAAGGTTCGGGAAACAAAATGTGTGTCGAAGGAACCGGCACGAAATTCTTCATGGGATAGCACAAATTCACAAAAAGGAATGGTCGTCCGTACGCCACCCACGATAAACTCGCTCAGTGCACGCTTCATCGTCTCGATAGCCTCATGGCGTGAAGATCCGAAGGTCACGACCTTGGCAAGTAAAGGATCATAGTGGATCGAAATTAAATCTCCTTTCCGAAACCCGTTGTCAACGCGCACCCTCGGCCCCTCAGGTGTGGTATAAATATGTAGCGTTCCGGTCGATGGGAAGAAGTTGTTACGGGGATCCTCGGCGTAGATGCGAGATTCAAGAGCGTGACCGGTGAACCGAATATCCTCCTGTTTCCACGGCAACGGCTCTCCCATTGCTATCTGAAGTTGTGCCTTGACAAGATCAATGCCGGTGACCCATTCGGTGACGGGGTGTTCGACCTGCAGTCGTGTGTTCATTTCCAGAAAGTAGAAGTTCCGGTTTGCGTCAACAAGGAACTCAATTGTTCCAGCATTCGAGTATCCTGCCTCCTTTGCAGCCATCACCGCCGCCTCTCCCATCGCCCTGCGAAGTTTGTCATCCACAATGGGTGACGGGGATTCTTCGATCACTTTCTGGTGCCGTCGCTGAATCGAGCATTCGCGTTCGCCTAAATGAATCACATGACCGTAGTGATCGCCCAAAATCTGAATTTCAACATGGCGCGGATTCTGAACATACTTTTCGACATAAACGCGATCATCATCGAAGGCGTTTCGCGCCTCAGATTGAGCCATGCGAAAGGACGACGAAAATTCCTCAACGCTTTGCACTACTCTCATCCCCTTTCCACCACCCCCTGCAGCCGCTTTTATCAAGACGGGAAATCCGATCTTGCTCGCGATTTCCACACCTTCTCGCTCAGAATTCAACGGCTCAATGGTCCCTTCGACAATTGGAATGCCCAGCGACTTTGCAATCCGCCGCGCTGACGTCTTGTCTCCCATCGCGCGGATAGCACGGCTTGATGGTCCGACGAAGAGGAAACCAGCCTGCTCCACCCGCTCGACAAAAGAGCCGTTCTCTGAAAGAAATCCATAGCCCGGATGAAGAGCATCTACCTGGGCCTGCTCTGCAATTCTTAGGATCTTCTCCTGGTTGAGATAACTTTCTTTGGCACTCACTCCATCAAGTGGATAAGCCTCATCAGCAGCTTGCACATGGAGAGATGTTCGATCTGGTTCAGAGAAGAGGGCAACAGACGTTATCCCCATTTCCTTGCAAGCACGAATGACGCGAATTGCGATTTCACCCCGGTTCACTATCAGTAGTCGCTTGATCTGTCGCTTGGTTGTCATGTCAACTCCACAACGGTAACGCCGCTTCCGCCTTCATTCCACTCACCCAAACGATACGAATGGACCTGCGGGTGCGACTTGAGAAACGCAGTGACCCTCTTTCGCAGAGCCCCTGTCCCCTTCCCGTGAATGATATCCACTCGATGGAGTCCGGCAGCGAGAGCATTGTCCAGAAAGACTTCGATTGTTGAGATAGCCTCTTCTCCAGTCAGCCCGCGGAGATCAATTTCATTCTTCGCTTGTGAAGAATGCATTTCTACCGTTGACACATTCGAATGTGCCCTCGGCTTCTCTTTCACACGGGCGAGATCCTTTGTTCGCACGCGAAGTCTTGCGCTCCCCCACAAAACCGTCGCCTCTTCGCCTCGTCTTTCGAGTAGCTCACCGATTTCGGTTCCGGTTTTCAATTTCACGTTATCTCCCACCACAAGTTCGCTTTGGTCAGTCGTTTCCACCTCGTCATTCACTAATGATTCGAGTTGCTTCTTTGTTTCGCCCATGCTTCCCTTCGCCTGTCGGATAACTTCACGGTCGGCGTTCGTTTCCCGAATCTCTTTGATCGTTCTCTCAACCAGAGATTGAGCGCTGTCAACGATGCCCTTCGCTTCCGCAGCCGCTTCACGCCTAAGCCGTTGCGTCTCGCGTCGAAGCTCCTCGAGCTTTGTTTCATACTCGCGCAGGAGAGACCGATACTTGTCACGCTCTTGCTGCACAGAGTGGAGCTGAGTCGAGTACTCTTGCGCCTGTCGTTCCAGATCGACGAGCAGCCGTTCAAGTTGGAGCCGGTCTGAGTCTAGGAATGACCGTGCTTGCGTGAGAAATTCACGATCAAATTGAAGGCGCTCCGCAAGCTCGAAGGCATAGCTGCTTCCGGGTATCCCCATGCGAAATCGATAGGTCGGTGAGAGCGTGGCGAGATCAAATTCCATCGAAGCGTTGGCCATTCCTTGCGCTGTGTGCGCAAACACTTTCAGCGAGCCGTGATGTGTTGTTGCAATTGTAACAACGTTTCTTCGCGTAAGCTCTTGAAGCACACTCGCCGCGAGTGCGCTTCCTTCGGCTGGATCAGTTCCAGTTCCAATTTCGTCGATGAGTACTAGAGATTGCTCGTCGGCTTCTGAAAGAATCTCCTGGAGATTCAAGAGATGCGAGCTGAAGGTGCTCAGGTCGTTTTCAATGGATTGCTCATCCCCGATGTCTGTAAAAAAGTTCTGAAACACAGGGAGTTCCGATTCAATCGACGCCGGGATATGGAGACCGGATTGTGTGAGCAAGCAAAGGAGGCCGACAGTTTTCATTGCAACGCTTTTCCCACCGGCGTTCGGTCCGGTAATGAGCACTGTTCTCGTCTCGTCATCAAGGATGAGCGTTAGCGGTTCAACTTGGTCGCGCTTGTGACGCTGCAGCAACACAGGGTGCCGTGCATCGATCAACCGTATCACATTACCAAGAGTTAGCTTGGGTTGATTTCCTTGAGTTTCAATCGAATACTTTGCTTTGGCAAAGAGAACATCGAGTCCGACTAATGTCCTGAAGGCTGTCTCGAGTTGGTCTCGTTGCTCAGCGACCATGCTCGTCAGCTCGCGAAGTATCCTCTCGATTTCTCTTTGCTCTTTGATTTGAAGTTCTCTCAAAGCGTTGTTGAGCTCAAGCGTTTCCGCCGGTTCCACAAAGACAGTTGCTCCTGTGGCTGAACTGGAGTGGATAAAACCAGGCACCTGCTTCTTGTATTCAACCTTCACCGGAATCACCATTCTTCCGTCCCTGGTCGTGATTATCTCATCTTGAAGGAATTCTTGTTCAGAAATCCGTTTTAAGATGCTGGCCAGTCGTTTTCGCAACTCCTCGGAAGAATGCACGATACCTGAACGAATTGCCTTCAACTCCTTGCTTGCGCTATCCTTGACATTTCCGTGCTCGTCTATCGCCTGAGTGATGTTATACTCAAGGACTCGATCCGTAACAAGAAGTCCGACAAACGGCAATAGGAGCGGTGCGGTTGCTTTCCTCTTACTAAGGAATGAAGCCATCGTGTGCGACGCACGAATGAGTTGAGCGATCTCAAGAAGTTCGTAAGCAGAGAGAACTTGGTTTTCCACAGTTGTTTTCTTCAGAGAGATCGTTATGTCTTTAATCCCATCAAGAGGAACAGAGCCTTCACCGAGAAGAAGGTCCTTAGCCTGTGTGACGCGATGAAGTTCCTGTTCGATCGATTCTTTGTGGAAGAGCGGAAGGATTCGATGAGCTACCGATTTGGCGGGATCCGAAACCGAAAGAGCTGCGATGCGCTCAGTGATCTTGTGAAATTCGAGTTTTCTTAAAGCGGAATGAAAATGATCCATGTTCGATCATTGCAGGGTGAACTACTCATCTCAGCTTTTGTGTCTCGGTGTGCCTCCCT
>JANONN010000176.1:0-2925 GCA_031420835.1 Ignavibacteriales bacterium
GCTGATGGTATGGGCTTCGATTTCAAACAGTGGTATCGTTATCTTAAAATTCTCCGGTACTTTGCCAAGAAGTACACGGTGGGGGCGCGGGATGTCGAGCGAACGCTGTTCAATGTGCACGCACATTATCAAAAAGGTACACTCTATAACGATTGACACTTGCGCTGCGCCTAACAGCGGGCATTACGACGCTCACGTTTTTGATAAATGATTATAGAGGTCGTTCCATTGTTTTTGTTGCAGAAAATTTGTCGTTAGATAGCGGCAAAAACAACGGCGGTGTTTTGCCAGACGTTAGGCGCCATTCCGTTGCAGCTTGAGTGCGGGGCAATAAGCGTTGTGATAGGAGGAAAGGGTGATGAGTCCTAGCAGAAGCGGCGGCAAAGCTGGCAGGCGACTTACAGACTCATTCGTAGTGTGTCCACATCCGTATGACCTTCACAATGTGGCGGTCTTCGAGCACTTGATAAACGAGACGATGCTGGATATTGATCCGCCGGGAATATGCTCCAGCCAAATCACCGACGAGTTTTTCGTACCGTGGAGGAGTTTGGAAAGGGTTCTTTTCGAGGATCGTAAGCAGTTCTTGCGCTTTCGGTTTCAGTCCCGCAGCCGCAAGTTTTTTGGCATCTTTTCGAGCCTGTTTGGTGTAAACAAGCGTCCACTTCACCAATCAAGCTCCGGAGAGCATTTTTCGACCGGTGTCTTCAGCCCACGAATGATCGATTCACGCATCTTCGGGATGGAGAGCAAATACAATGTCTCCTGAATCGCTCGCCAGTCGTCTAGGGAAAGCAGGACCCCTGCGTTCTTCTTCCCGACAATGTGGATTGGTTCGTGGGACTTTTCAGACTCGGAGAGAAGTTCCGAAATTTTCGCTTTTCGCGCTTCTACTGTCTTCATAGGAGTTTGATTCTTTCAACTTGTTTGTTCAACTAGTTCCAATATACAGATTTCACCTGTGACAGTCAATTTAGCTTTGCCGCCGACCTGAATGGAACGAAAGTTTGGTGCAACATTCACGCAACGCAACGAACGCATAACAAGCGTAAAACTGACGCTTGCTTATTTGATATGGCTACGTTAACACTCAGTGAAACAATTAGTTGTGCTCGTTCCACCGTTTTGCTCACGGAGAATTTGTCATTTGTCCCAAAGGGATCCCTTCGGGAATAGTTCGCAAAAACGGCGGCGTTGTTTGCCGATACGTTCTCAATGAGTGACCCTCACATCCCCGCTCCGCCAGAACCCGCACTCGATCAATCGTTTGTTGATCGCAACGGTATTAGTCCGATCGTCTTCGCAATGGTGTGTCTGGGGGGAATCTTCCTTATGTATTTTGCTGGAAGCGTGGGGGTGATGATGATCGCTGGGACTTCGATTACGCGTGACAACGTCTTTCTCCATCGCCTCCTTACTCTGGCGGGTCATGTGCTGTTCTTCTTTCTTCCGGTTCTCCTGTGTGCTCGGCTCCTCACAGGAAAGATGAGTGAGCTGTTTCCATGGAGGATTCCATCTTTTCGGGAAACATTCTTCGGATTAATTGGCCTGTTCTGGCTACAACAGGTTTTCCAGGTCTATCTTTTCTTTCAAGATCGAATACCACTATCTGATGAGCTTCGGCAACTTATTGAGCCGATCAAGCAGACAATTGAGACAACGCTCAAAGAGATTGTTCGTGCTGAAAGTTTGCCGGAACTTGCCTTCGTTCTTCTCGTTGTCGCGATCGTCCCGGCCATTGTCGAAGAAATGTTGTTCCGCGGTTTCGTTCAGGGAAGCTTTCAGCGTCGTTTAGAGCCTGTTCGCGCAGCGATTTACGCCGGGGTGATCTTCGGGTTGTTTCATCTAAATCCGTTCGCGATCATTCCACTCATTGGGCTGGGATGCTACTTCGGCTTTCTCCGACTCAGGTCAAACAGTATCATAATCGCAATGACAGCCCATTTTATGAACAACGCACTCGCCGTCTTTGCTGTCTATTTTGGTATGGACGACGACGCCATCCTCGGTTCTGCGACGGGAATCGAACCGACTACGGGTTCCATTCTTACTCAACTCGTTATATATCTCCTCCTCTTTTTCGTTTCGTTCACTGCGTACATCCGTGCCACAAAGACAGATCAACCGTCATGACTTTAGACCGAAGACCCTGTTCATTCTGTTCGGAGCAACTCCCATTGAAAGACTCGGTTTGTCTTTCGTGTGGAAGATTTGATCAGTCCAGATCTGAACTCGTTAACTGCGAGAACCATTCAGATGAGCAAGCCATCGGCATCTGTGTCCTTTGTGGAAAACCGGTCTGTGGCGATTGCTCAATGACGATGGTGGAAAAGACGTTTTGCGACAATCTGGAGCACCAAACGACGTTTTCCGAGTGGGCTATTCTGCATGAGACGACTTTCCCATTCGAGGCTGATCTCATCGAGCGAAACTTGCAGCAAGCCGGCTTTGAGTGCCGAGTGTATTGCCTCGGTGATCACATCGCTACTTTCTGGCTTGAAGAAGCGCAACGAACGCGAGTAATGGTACGAAACGAGCGCACGCGCGATGCAAGGGAGCTTCTGCAACAACTTCGACTAATCCCGGATCTTCATTCATCACTAACGTTAATCTGAGGCTGCTCGTGGCAACAGACAAATTCTCATCGCTTCCAACCCGTGTTCTTGTCGCACTGATCGCGATTCCTGCAATTCTGTGGATCACGATACTTGGCGGGTACGTGTTCTTCCTTTTCGTCGCACTGATATCGAGCCTCGCACTCTATGAATTCTACGCGCTGATGGAGAAGAAAGGGATTGCACCATTAAAGACTGTTGGGCTTGTTTTTGGTCTTTTGTTGAACGGCGCGTTCATCTATGAACGAACGCAAGTCGAAATCTTTGCCTTCGCAGAACGATTAGGCTTCCGGCTTTCAATGTTTTCGCA
>JANONN010000177.1:0-4668 GCA_031420835.1 Ignavibacteriales bacterium
TGTCGTCCCTGCTCGGACTGCCTCCGCAGGCTATGGGACTTCTTCCGCTTCGGTTCGGCCTTCATGCCGCTCAACGATGGTGGCAACGACTGAGGCGGGACACGAGGTCCTATGAAGAAACAGATTATTATCAATTCTACGGCGAACGAACACCGTATCGCCATTCTTGAAGACGGCCGTCTGGCCGAGTTGTTCGTCGAAGCTCCCGGTCGGGAGCGGATGGTGGGGGATATCTACTTTGGCCGTGTTGCCAAAGTTATGCCCGGCATCCGCGCCGCATTCATCGACATCGGGTTGCAACAAGACGCCTTCCTACACTTTTCCGATATTGGTTCAACTCTCTCGGAATACAACGCCCTCTTTGATGACGATGATTCTGATGACGAGGAATCCGTCATCCCCCAATCCTCTGCCGTTCCGGAAAACGGTAACGGCGACGCCGGAGGCGCAGTTGCCGCTTCACCAGCGATTCAAAAAAGCCCTGACACACGAAGAACACGTCCCGAGGTCAATCTGCAAAAAGGGCAAGAGATCCTTGTGCAGATCACCAAGGAGCCGGTTGGCAAAAAGGGAGTCAGGGTAACAACGGAGATCGCCCTTCCTGGACGATTCCTCGTGGTGCTGCCATTCGATGGGAAAGTTGGTGTCTCGAAGAAAGTCACCAACTTCAAAGAACGGCGACGCCTCCGGAAACTCGTTCGCTCGCTCATGCCGCCGGGGTTCGGTGCAATTATTCGTACCGTTGCCGAAGGGCGCAGCGAAGATCAAATCAAAACCGACCTGGAAGAACTTGTTCGTGTCTGGCGTAACATCGAAAAAACGTTGAAGACCGAGAATGGTCGGGCTCTTATCTATAAAGATATGAACACAACGTCGAGCGTCATCCGTGATCTCTTCTCTGATAACGTCGAGCATGTGGTTATGGATGATAAGAAACTGTTCAAGGAAGTGCGCGCGTACGTCCAATCCCTCTCGCCGGAGATGTTGAAGAAGATCGAGCATTTCAAAGATCGTGAACCGATCTTCGATAAATACGGCGTTGAAAAAGACATCGCGGCGATGATGAGCCGTAAGGTCTGGCTCAAAAGCGGCGGCTACATCTACATCGAGAAGACCGAAGCGATGACAGTCATTGATGTGAATAGTGGTCGTTACGCCGCCAACAGGGTTCAGGAACAAAACTCCCTACGCACCGACCTTGAGGCGTCGCGTGAGATTTGCCGACATCTCCGGCTGCGAGATATCGGGGGCATTATCGTGATTGACTTCATTGACCTTGATGACGAGAAGAACAAGAAGAAGGTCTACGATGAACTCAAGAAAGAACTTCGGAAAGACCGTGCGAAGGTCACCGTCCTGCCGATGACGGAATTTGGTCTCGTGCAGATAACGCGTCAAAGAATCAGACAGAATGTTCAACTGAGCTTCTCAGACTCGTGCCCCACATGCGGGGGAACGGGACTTGTTCAATCGAAGACCACGACAATTAATGAGATTGAACGGTGGATCAAACGTTTCAAGTCAGAGTCGCGCGAGTTCCGGTTGCAGTTGAAGGTCAATCCCGCCATAGCGGATTTTCTTTCCAAGGGTACGATCAGTCGGCTTACGAAGGTCATGTTCAAGTTCTTTGTCCGAATCAAACTTGTTGCAGACTCAACGGTTCCAATGGATGAGTTCCGTTTCATTTCGGTGAAGCAAAGCAAGGACATCACTGACCAATTTCAGCAATAGGTAGGAGAGAGAATGAAATTCTTTATTGATAGTGCCAACATACAGGAGATTCGGGAGGCGGCGAGTCTCGGGCTCCTCGACGGCGTCACGACGAATCCAAGTCTGGTGGCAAAAGAAGGAAAAGAGTTCCGGAAACTTCTCGAAGAGATTTGTGGAATCGTGAATGGACCGGTGAGCGCCGAAGTAGTCTCGACTGAATACGATGGCATCATGAAAGAAGCGCGCGATCTTGCTAAGATTCACAACAACATCGTCGTGAAGGTTCCCCTGATCAAAGAAGGACTGAAGGCAGTGAAGAGCTTGAAGGAGGAGGGGATTCGCACAAACGTTACGCTCTGTTTCTCACCAAACCAGGCGCTCATGGCGGCAAAGGCGGGCGCGTATTTTATCAGCCCGTTCGTCGGACGATTGGATGACATCAGTCATATTGGAATGGATCTCATCCAACAAATCATCACGATTTACCGCAACTATGGATATGAAACACAAGTGCTTGTCGCGAGCGTGCGCCATCCTATCCACGTGATGGAAGCTGCAATGATGGGAGCGGATATCTGCACGATGCCGTTCAAAGTCATAGATCAATTGGTCAGGCATCCGTTGACCGACATCGGACTCGAGAAGTTTCTCGCCGATTGGAAAAAAGGACAAACGAAGTAATGAAACAAACGGCTTTCTACGACATTCACAAATCTCTCGGCGCTAAACTAGTTGAATTTGGCGGCTTCGAAATGCCGGTTCAATACAAAGGCATTATCGAAGAGCATAACGCCGTTCGCACGAGCGTAGGAGTCTTCGATGTATCTCATATGGGTGAGTTTGAAGCTCGCGGTAAAGACGCGATGGCATTTCTTCAGAAGATGACGATCAATGATGTTTCGAAACTAACGGTAGGGAGGGCACAGTATTCGGCGATGTGCAATGAGGCTGGCGGTATTGTTGATGACCTGCTGGTGTATCATTGCGGCGATCATTTCATGCTGGTCGTCAACGCAGCCAACATTCAAAAAGATTTCGAATGGTTGAATTCCCGCCTGGTCGGAGACGTCCAACTGAAAGACGTGAGCGATTCGATCTCTCTTCTTGCCATCCAAGGCCCGAACTCATTGATGACTCTTCAGAAGATTGCGGACGTGGATCTTTCTCAGATCAAATACTATTGCTTTGATCGTGGATCCGTTGCAGGGGTACCTATGATGATCTCAAGAACTGGCTACACAGGCGAGTTGGGATTCGAACTCTATTTCGATTCCACCCCCGGCACAGGAAAAAAAGTGTGGGAATCTCTCTTCTCTGCAGGTAGCGAGTTTGGGATTGTTCCCGTTGGACTCGGCGCACGCGATACACTTCGCCTTGAAATGGGATTTTGTCTTTACGGCAACGACATTGATCAGACAACCAACCCGATCGAAGCGGGATTAGGTTGGATCACGAAGCCGGACAAAGGAGACTTCATCGGCAAACGTGCGATTGTGACAATGAAGAACGGTGGATTGAAGCGGAGGCTTGTCGGGTTCACACTTCCGGAAAAAACGTTGGCGCGACACGGTTATCCTTTGCTGGTCAACGGCAGTAAAGTGGGATTGGTCACTAGTGGGACGTTTTCGCCAACGCTGCAACAAGGGATCGGCATGGGATATGTGCCGATCGAATGCGCTTCCCCAGGAATGATGCTTGATGTGGAGGTGCGGGGCAAAGTTGTGACTGCTGCCGTTGTGCAGATGCCTTTCATCCAAAAGAACTAATGTCGGGGGCATACATGAAGATTGAACTTAGCTACAGTTCATCAGATCTGGACGAGCTTCAACTCAGAGACAAAAACATTGTTGTGATTGATGTGCTTCGGGCGAGCACAACGGTAGCGGTAGCGCTCAAGAACGGAGCACGTGAGATCATCCCGGTCGCCAACATTGAATTGGCCGTGAAGATTTCCGGCAGCCTGTTTGGGGAAGTAACATTGAGAGGTGGAGAGAGAAATGGGAAGATGATTCAAGGTTTCAATCTTGGGAATTCCCCGTTGGAGTACACTGAAGCAACTGTGCGCGGAAAGTCCGTCATCTATTGCACGACGAACGGTTCGGTGGCGATGGCAAAGAGTCGTTACGCGCGCAACATGGCGGTCGGCTCGTTTGTGAATCTCTCAATCGTCGTTGAGTACATGAAGGAGATCAACAACGACTTCCACATCATTTGCGCAGGAAAAAATGCGTCGTTCAGCGCTTTTAGCCTTGAGGATGCCGTGTGCGCGGGAATGATGATCACAAAAATGTCGGAGGAGAAGACGCTTGAACTTCAACTGACGGACGCTGCCGTGGCAGCGAAAGTTCTCTACAAGAGTTTCGGCCGCTCTATTCCCAAGATGCTTAAAAACTCCGATCACGGTCGTTATCTGTTAGAGATAGGGTTCGAAGACGACATCAAACTGTGTGCGGCAGTTGACTCTGTCCCGGTCCTCCCCGTTCTGAGTGGAACGGTAATTAAGCTTCGGAAGGAAGAACAGAAGGCATCATAGCAGCGATTATGACTTCGATGAGCGGTGAACGCCCAATATTGAGACCTGATAAGAAATCCGACCGACGGAAGCATGTCATTGCGTTCCTGGGGATCTTGGTTTCATTCATGCTCCTCTTAAGTCTCGTATCGTACTCTGCTTTGGATCAAGCAAGCGGAGATATCAAACCTGCTGACCTTTGGAAGGTCTTCACGAATGACGAGCTTGTCCAAGCGAAAGTCGCGGCCACACAGAATTGGCTCGGTCTGGTCGGTGCTCTCATTTCTAATTGGCTGATCAATTCCACGATTGGCTTCTCGATTTTTCTCCTACCATTCTTTGGAATCGCGTGGTCGTGGTCGATGTTCAAGCAGCGCTCGATGAAGCGACTCACACTCATCACGAACTACACACTTCTTCTTGCTCTTCTCTTTTCGGCGCTCTGC
>JANONN010000178.1:0-6211 GCA_031420835.1 Ignavibacteriales bacterium
CATCTGTCGTGTCATAATGGACGCGGAATCTTCCGTCTGGGCTGATCCGGCTCTTTTGCCTCACAGGACGCGTGAAGATTGACAGTTCTTGCTCGAGTTTTCTTAGATCCACGTTTTCTCGTAACATGAACTCTACCAATAGCGAGGTTCCACACTTCAGAGGTTCTCCCGCCTGCCGCAGTTGCGTGCCAAATGAAGACACATCCAACAACCGGCTTAAGGCTGAAGCATTCTCTTGCGAGCCCGCGTTAGGCGGATTGGCCACCATGAGAACGATCATTCCGCAGAAGAGCAAATATCTAGCTGATGCTACGCATGATGGTGAAGAAGAACTGTCATTCCCGCACGTTTCGCGTTTTTTGCGTCCCGCTGTTTTCGAGCGGGATAGCGGGAATCCATGAAACGGATGCCCGACCCCGCCAAAAGACACGGGGCAGGCTAAAACATTCGGGCATGACACCATTGTTCTATGAGGCATACTCTTTGGCTTTCGTAACATCGGAATCTAGTATGAAGCTTTCACGACATTCTTGAACACCAACGTTCCGTTGTAGATTCGCAAAATGCCTTGGTCCTGGAGCGTCACCGCAAGGTCATTCATACCATCACCGTTGATATCACCCACGGCGAAATGACTTACTCCGATGGACGAGATGAGCGGAACAAAAGGCTCAAAGGTTCCATCTCCAATGCCGCGCAACCAACCGACGCTCTGATCGTCTGCATTGTTCAAGACAATATCCGTTGTTCCATCGCGATCAACATCAATGAGGCTGAGATGCTGGCGATTGGTGAGGCGCACATTCTGAAGAACCGTCTGTGGTTCTTGAAAGGTCCCGTCTCCGTTTCCTAACGCCACTTTCAACATTTTTGCAACTCGAGGGAAGGCGAGAAGAAGATCGGTTTTCCCATCTTTATTGAAATCAGCGCTCCACAGAAACGCTCTCTGTAACGCCGTCTCTTTCAGCTCAAGCTGAAAAACTCTAGCGGTAAAAGCCGATGCAGAGTCACCAAGCGACGTTGCAAGCTCGAATCCGCCACTCTCCACGTTGCGATAGACGTACACAACATCGGTGAATCCATCTCCGGTGATATCGGCAGCAACTGCGCCTAATAAATCGTCGGGGATGGTAAGGCGGAAGCTCTGTTCGATGAACGTTCGTGAGCCAAGCTGCTGAAAAACATTCAACGATGGGCCTTCTGCCATTTCGCGGGGAGTGAAGCAATAGAACTGCACGGGATCAATATCCCGACGCGGTTCCGAAATCTCTCCCAACTGCCCAACATCGGGGATCGTGGCAGTGACCGATGTGTGATCGCGAAAGTCAATGGTAACAAAGGTGAGAGATCGAGTAGATGAGTGGGAAACGATGAGTCGCGCACTCGAATCTGATACCGAGTGCAAGCTGATTGCGCTTGGTGTCGGCGGAAGAGGGTAACTCATCTGCCCAAGAAGACCTCGATCCCGTCCGAGATACACGGACATTGTGCTGCTTTCGGAGTTCAAAACAAGAACGTCATTTTGTCGGTCACCATTCACATCGGCAATAAGACACCCCACGGGTTGAAGGCCTGTGGCATAGTCCAATGAATCGTTGAAAGACACAGTTGTCTGTGCATTCATCAACGCAATAAGTCGTTTTTGTTTTGGCACAACCACCAATGCATCTATGAGACCATCGCCATTGAGATCGCTCACAAGCACATCCTGCGCAGAACCGACAGCATGTTCGTTCAGATCGGTCAATGGATCGTCGCCGCCAACGAGAAGGGATTGCAAGCTTGGTTTCTTTGTGAGAAAAAGAAAGTCACGCCAACCATCCCCATTGAGATCGGTAACACTCATCTTGGTAGGTTCCGTTATTTCGACGGCGTTGCGTTGTACGAACTCGCCGAGACCGTTCCCTTCGCGCCATTGAACCGAGGAAGGCTTTGATAACCACAATACTAAATCAGAAAGCAGGTCGCCATTCACATCAACGAAGATCATTTCCTTTAGATCGCCATTGATCGGAATAATCGTTTGATCGATAAAACGCGCTCTCCCAACTCCGTAGAGAAAATGGATTTCACTTTTAACCCAATCGTACATAACGATGTCGAGGACGTTATCGTCGTTCAGGTGAGTCAGGGTCAACGTGCTAATCGGGTTATCCGGGGCAATCATTGGAGCGGGTGTAAACTGACCTTTGCCTCGGTTGAGGTACGGGACGGTGCCGGGAGTATTCCGGTCGTACAAAAGAACATCTTCACGCCGATCGTTATTCAAATCACCAATGGCAATTCCACTAAGCTCAAATGGCAATGCGATCATTGAGCTGATTATAAGAGTGTCGCCATGAAGATCCGAGATGAACGAGATGGACTTCTTGGAGCGATCCAAAAGGAGCAGGGCTGATTGCCTTGTTCCGTGGAGATCGATCAGTCTCACGTCATCGAATGTGGTTGTGATTGTGTAGTTCTGCGAAGAAAGGTTACCGAGTGAATCAAACGATACAATGGCAACGCTAGGATTCTTCGGCGACCACAGAAGCACGGGATTGTTCTGCTGAGGGGCGAAACCCAGGGAAGTCAGCCGCTCAAAATCACCCGAAAGCGTGAACGATCGAACAACACCAAAACTCGCTTCCAACGATTGTGCGCGTCCCTGGTATGTAACAAGCCACGAAGCCACAAGTGTTGCGAGAAGCGATGAACAGCGTCGGAGAATATGCGATGTACTAAACACAGAATGTGGCCGCCTCTGTCGTCGCCGGAGAGAGATGATATGCTACGATTGCCGTCGGTGCCGAAGCCGAAGTGTTCGACGTCGTGCCGCATCATTATAACGACGCTTCTCTTTCTTTGTTTCTGGACGAATAGGAGGGGCAGGAACCGGTTTGCCGTCATCGTCAATGGAGACAAATGTCAGATAGGCTGTGTTTGTGTGCTTTCGTTGACCCGTTAAGAGGTCCTCCTTCGTCACACGCACGCCCACTTCGAGAGAAGTTTTGTAGACCCGATTGACCGACGCTTGCAGAATAACAACCTCCCCCACTCGAATTGGATGCAAAAAATGAAGCTCATCCACCGAGGCTGTAACACACACCCGATTCGTATGACGCGACGCTGCAATAGCTGCCGCAATGTCAATCCAATGCATGAGCCGACCGCCAAGCAGATTGCCAAGCCGATTTGCGTCGTTCGGCAGCACCATCTCCGTCATTTCAACTTGCGATTCGTTCACTGTCTTCACGGGTTTTGAATTCGTTGAGGTTATTGTTTTATTCTTCATCGACGTTATTGCTTTCCGGTTGGAGGGCCGGTGGCAGAAACCGCGGCTTGCGTTTCAGAAAGCTTCTGAAGAATTTCATTCCGTAGTTGTTCAGCCTCAGGCTTCAATGGACTTTGAGGATATTTCAACATGAACTTGTCAATTTCTTCTCTTGCCTCAATAAACCGCTTACGGTTCTTCAACGCCTCCACTTTCTTCAACAATGCAGGCTCAGCGTACGGGGTGTCGTGATACTTCTCCAGGATCAAATCAAAGTAAACGATTGCCGCCTTGTAGTATTCAATCTTCATGTAGATCGTCCCATTCTCAAACTCTTTTTGGGCGAGCTTTGTGTGCATCTCCGTAATCATTTTTTCAGCTGCTGAAACAAGAGTATCGGTGGGATGATATTCGATGAAGGCCTGGAATTCATCGATAGCTTTCCGCGTGTATTCTTGATCGAGGTAAGAACGTGGGGACAAATTGTAATAGCACATTGCGCGGCGGTGTCTCGTGCGAGAGACAAATTCGCTTGTCGGCATGGTGCGAAGCAGCACTTCGTATTCGTATGCGGCAAGAATGTATTCTTCGCGCAGGAAACGACTTTCGGCCATGTAGAACTGCGCATCATCGGCAAGGGCGCTTCCCTGGTATTGTAAGGTGACGATCTTGAAATCCTCAATCGCATCGAGGTACTCTTCGTCTTTGAACTCGTTCATGCCAAGCTGAAATCGCTTCTCGACGCTCAGCTGATCTATCACTTCGTCAGAGCCGCAACCAAAGGAGAGCAGAGCAACCAGAGGCACAATCACCACAATAGAATTCTTCACGCTATTTCCTATCAGTAAATTGTGAGATGTCAATAGAAAACCAACCTTCATGTTCATTCAGTGGCACAGGCGAGAGCGTTCGAAGCCTCGCCAGAAGTCCATCGCGCTCTGCCGAATCGTGCAAATAGGACGGCTGCTTTCCAACACGAAGAGGCAACAGCCGTGTTTGTGAAAGTACCGTTGATGATGTATGTTTCGTGAACGTCAATTCCACACCAATACTACGCTGTGTCCAGAATCGCTGCGGCTGATAGAAAATGAAGTTCCCAAGAGAATAGAAAATGATCTTTCCTTTGTAGAGTTCAAGACCTTGGGGAACATGTGGATGATGACCGAGCACCACATCGGCGCCGGCATCAACCAGAGCCTGCATTTGCATCCGTGTCCGTTTTGGAGGTTCATCAACGTATTCCGCTCCGCCATGATAGCTTGCAACCACAACATCCACCTGCCGACGTAGGTCTCCAATTTCCTTCCGAACTCTCTTTGTGTCGAACAGCGATATCCTCCCACCCCACGCACCTTTGATATTGACGAACTCGGTGTATGCGACGAAACCGATTCGGATTCCTTTTCTTGTAACGATGGCGGGCGGAAAAGTCTGTGCAGAATCGGTTCCAGTCCCCACATGCACAACTTCAGCCTTTACAAGATTCTCGATCGTCTCGACAAGTCCCCTCGTGCCGTAATCGAACGCGTGGTTGTTCGCGGTTGAGACAATGTCTATACCGGCTTGCCGTAATGAAAGCGCACCTTCCGGTGGCCCGCAGAAAATGAACCGATCCTTTGGATGTTGCGTTTCACCATTCTGATCCGTCAACTGGCTCTCCAGGTTGACAAAAACCAGATCGGCCTGTTGGAGAAAGACCCGGATGCTGTCGAAGGGGTAGTCAATATCACCCTTCAAGATTTCTTGCCCCACAGACCTGCCGAGATTCACGTCACCGAAGGCGAGAACAGTAACAGTGGATGAATCTTGCGCAGCACAAGCAACTGCCACGCAGAAGAGGATGGTCGCAATGATGTTTCGAATTGAGATCAAACTCAGTTCTGCACCATGACGGTTTGAAAGTTTGATCATGACGTTTTTGCTTGCCTGCTGCAAGGAGGCTCGCTCAGCACTTAGTCCTGAGTGATCAAATTCGTTATCGAATTTGTGAATCGAAGGACTAAGCGTAAATGCCACGGAGTTTGAGAGTACGGGCTACTTTGTCGATCGCAAGGATATAGGCCCCAATGCGGAGCGGCACTTTGTATTTATTCGCGGTTTCGAAAACTGTATCAAAGGCATTCTTCATCATTTTCTCAAGACGTTCGTTCACTCGGTCCAGCGACCAGAAGTATCCCACGCGATCTTGCACCCACTCGAAGTACGACACGGTCACACCACCGGCGTTTGCGAGAATGTCGGGGATCACGAGAATCCCTTTCTCCTGCAAGATCGGATCTGCCTTCGCAGTTGTCGGACCGTTTGCTCCTTCGCAGATAATTTTCGCCTTGATCTTGGATGCGTTCCGAAACGTGATCTGATCTTCCTTCGCAGCAGGAACTAATACATCACATTCGAGTTCGAGCAATTCATCCTGCTTAATTTCTTCCGCTCCCGTGAATCCCGCAAGTGTACGGTTTTTCTGAACCCATTCAAGCGCCTTCGTGACATCAATCCCCTTCTTATTGAAGTACGCCGAAGAGACGTCCCCAATCCCAAGAATCCTGCACCCCTGCTCTTTGAGCAATTGCGCTGTCGTTGACCCCACATTCCCAAATCCCTGAACAACTACTGTGGTGCTCTTCGGCTTCATGCCGAGTCGTTCCATTGCCGCCAGCGTCACTATCATGCACCCGCGGCCGGTCGCCTCTTTTCTTCCCAACGATCCACCTAAGATCAAGGGCTTCCCCGTGACAACGGCGGTCTCCGTTCTTCGCATGTGCATACTGTAGGTATCCATGATCCACGCCATCACCTGCTCATTCGTGTTGATGTCAGGCGCGGGCACATCGCGATCAGGACCGAGAATGTCCATCAGGTTCGCCGTGTAGCGGCGCGTGATTTTCTCAATTTGAAGTAAACTCAGTTTTGTGGGATCACACCGAACTCCCCCCTTTGCTCCGCCAAAGGGAATGTTCA
>JANONN010000179.1:0-2072 GCA_031420835.1 Ignavibacteriales bacterium
CGCAGCGCTCATGCCCTTGATGTCTTCAGGCGATGTTTCGATGCGAGTAAGAATCACATACTCACCACGCTTGGCCCACTCTTCGGCATCCTGCGCGTTGAAGACGACGCGACCCGATGCCGCTCCGGGACCGGCGTTTAACCCCTTCGCCAGCAATTTTCCATCGTTGACTGCTTTCGCTTTCTCTTTTGCGTCAAAAATGGGACGGAGAAGTTGGTTGAGTTGGTCGGGTTCAATCCGCATCAACGCTTCCGTATCACTGATGAGTTTCTCTTTTACCATTTCCACAGCGATTTTGATCGCTGCAAAGCCGGTCCGTTTCCCAACTCGACACTGCAACATGTACAAAGTGCCTTGCTGAATGGTGAACTCAATATCCAACATTTCGCGGTAGTGCTTCTCAAGAGTCGCACGGACACGCTCGAGTTGCTTGTAGATCTTCGGCTGCGTGAGCTTGAGCTGGGAGATCGGCAAGGGAGTCCTTGTGCCGGCGACAACATCTTCGCCTTGAGCGTTCATCAAATATTCACCATAGAAAATGTTTTCGCCTGTGGCTGGGTCACGAGTGAACGCGACACCGGTTCCGGAGTCTTCACCCATGTTCCCGAATACCATACTTTGCACGTTGACCGCCGTCCCCCAACTCTCGGGAATGTCGTACAGTCTGCGGTAAGCGATGGCACGGTCGTTCATCCACGAACCAAACACCGATCCAACGGCACTCCAAAGTTGATCCATCGGATCTTGGGGGAAGCTATGACCCGTCTTCTCCTTAATGGCCTCCTTGAACTTTGACGAGAGCGACTTCAAGTCATCAGCCGTCAGGTCGGTGTCAAGGTGAATACCTTTCTCTTTCTTCATCTGCTCGATGATCGCTTCAAATGGATCGATCTCATCCTTGTGTTGCGGCTTCAATCCGAGAACGACGTCTCCGTACATCTGGACGAAGCGACGGTAAGAGTCCCACACAAATCGTGCGTTGTTAGTTTTCTTGATCAGCCCTGCTACCGTGGTATCATTGAGACCGAGATTGAGAATCGTGTCCATCATCCCGGGCATGGAAGCACGTGCGCCCGATCGAACGGAAACGAGCAGTGGGTTTTTCGGATCGCCAAATCGCGCACCCATCGATTTCTCAATATTACGGAGCGCGACCTCAACATCTTTTCGCAACGTCTTGGGAAATCGGCGACGATTTTGGTAGTAATACGTGCAGACCTCCGTCGAAATTGTGAAGCCGGGTGGAACAGGGAGCCCGAGATTAGTCATCTCCGCCAGGTTTGCCCCCTTGCCGCCAAGCAAGCCCTTCATTGCGGCTGCGCCTGCGGCTTTTCCGTTACCAAAGAAATATACATACTTCGTTGCCAATATCGTCACTCCGTTCTTTTCATTCTAACTGCTATGTAGATCGCGCATAGTTGTTAATTGAAATGTTTACTTCATTAAGAAATTGAATTGCAATCTTCCCAACACATGGATTCTCGTAATCCTTCATTCGTTCTGGATGCCATTGAACGAGCAGCAGAAACGGCATACGGTCTTTCAAGATCCATTCTGCGGCCTCAGCCACACCATCCCGTGATTGAGCGGAGACCATCAAGCCGCGGCCAAGCTTGTCAATTGCCTGATGATGCTCGGAGTTCACCATGGATTCACCGTGACCAACGATGGCATCGAGCAATGAATCACGAATCGTGTGAATGGAATGCCTGCCCTCGACTCCATTCGTTTCCGCGTGCGAAGGATAGCCAACGCTGGGAAGATCGGGAATAAGGTTCCCACCGAGGAATACATTCATGACTTGCATGCCGCGGCAAATTCCTAATATCGGAAGATCCCGCTCAAGTGCGCGGGCTATGACATCAAATTCAAATGCATCGCGCAATTCGTTCACTTCCGTTGTTGCCGCAATCACTTCCGGCTTGTCGTAGAACTTCGGATGCACATCTCCTCCGCCGGTGAGAACAAGTGCATCAATGCGCTCAACTTCCCCCGCGTTCTCGAGCGCATAGCCAAGCTTCACAAACTCGATAGCAGGGTCTACACGATGAAGCCAATCAAGATAGCAGTCA
>JANONN010000180.1:0-3610 GCA_031420835.1 Ignavibacteriales bacterium
AGAGAAGAACAAGGTGTACAGCCAGCTTGAAGAGTACTGCAAGCAGGATACACAGAGCATGGTTGATGTGTTACGTGGCTTACAGAAGCTGGTAAAATGAGGACTGAAGTCGAACCCTTCCATTCCGCTTTTCCTTTGTGTCATCATTTGAATGCACCCCGATATTTCCGTATCTTTGAGCCGTGAGTGCAAGAAAAACTATCCGATCTCCACGCAAAACTCTCAACATCCTCATCTCCAATGACGACGGCATTGACGCGCCGGGCATTGAAGCGTTAGCTAACGAACTGAAGAAAATTGGCAACGTCACCGTCGTAGCGCCGGATAAGCAGCAGAGCGCCGTGGGTCATGCCATTACGATGAACTATCCCCTGCGTGTGCATGAGTATCGAAAGAACGGCGTGCTCTTTGGATATGCGGTTGAAGGAACTCCAGCCGACAGCGTGAAGCTGGCGGTAAAGGCGTTGCTGAAAACGAAACCTGATATTCTCGTCTCCGGCATTAACCACGGCGCAAATACCGCCATCAGCATTATCTATTCCGGCACGGTCTCGGCTGCGACGGAAGGCACGATCCTCGGTATTCCTTCCATTGCGATCTCGCTCACCACGTATGGGCCGCCGGAATTTACCGTTGCGGCGAAGTTCGCTCGCAAGTTGACCACACTCGTTGCACAGAAAGGTCTTCCGAGGGGAACTCTTCTTAATGTCAATGTCCCGCCTGCGAAAGCAAAAGAAATCAAAGGCGTTGTCGTTACCCGCCAGGGGAAATCGGTCTGGGATGATCGATTCGATGTCCGGCGCGACCCCGGGAATAAGGAATATTTCTGGCTTACAGGCTCGCTCGAGATGCTTGACAAAGGGTTGGATGTTGATCAATTTGCTGTGGCGAACAAATACATTTCTGTCACACCAATTCAATATGATTTGACCGACTATCGCATGCTTGAAACGATGAGGAAGTGGGATGTAGGGAAGCTAAAGTAGAATCGGGGAAGAACCGGCGATTCTGAGAATTTCTATTTGTTAGTACCTCACGCTTCGTTAAGAAATCCTATCGAATATCCCTCCGTGCGGCGATCGATCAATAGACAAAGGGACACTCTATGAACATTGGGAAAAACAAGGTTGTTACGATTGACTCTATACACTGACAGATGAAGGCGGGAATATTCTGGATACATCGAAGGGACAGGAACCACTCGTGTATCTTCATGGCAACGGGAATCTCATCGCTGGACTTGAGAATGCACTCGAAGGAAAGTCCGCCGGAGAAGACTTCAAAGTCTCGATTCCTCCCCGCGACGCCTATGGTGAATGGGAGAAAGAGAAGTTGATGGAAGTTCTGAAATCTGAGTTCGGCAGTATTGACGACCTGAAAGTTGGTACGCAACTTAGTGCAGGTGACGGAGAAGAGGACAATCTCGTTACCATCACAAAGATCGACGGAGAAAATGTCACGGTTGATGAAAACCATCCGCTTGCGGGAAAAACATTGAATTTCGACGTGACGTGGTGAATGTCCGAAACGCGTCAAAGGAAGAACTAAGCCACGGGCATGTCCATGGTCCGGGAGGACATCATTGAGAATCGGACCGCCGCCGACTATGCAAATTCCCGACTTTCAAGTGAAAGAAACGAGTGAGCCAACGCTTGCGAATGTTGTGTCCCAGTTGGCCACCGAAAACCAATTCCGTGAGCCAGTGTATAAACAATGGTGTGAAGAGATTCGGGAGACGCCCCGCTTCCACCGAAAGCAATGGGAATTCGTTTACACACTTCAGGCCCTCCGACAACACGGCATGCTCAGCAAGGGAATTCGGGGAGTCGGTTTTGGCGTAGGAAGTGAGCCGCTCCCTGCGGTGATGGCCAACTACGGTTGTTCCATCGTTGCAACGGAAATAAACATTGAACGGGCGAATGAAAAAGGATGGGTAAAGGGAAGGGACGTCGAAAGCCAGCTTGCGTTCTTGAATGACCGCGGCATTTGCGACGAGCGCTCGTTCAAAAGTCTCGTGGAGTACAAAGACGTGGACATGAACGACATCCCAAGCAACCTGAGGGGATTTGATTTTGTTTGGTCATGCTGTTCACTTGAACATGTTGGCTCAATGGACCTTGCCATTGACTTCATTCTCAACAGCCTCGAATGTCTCAAACCTGGCGGCATCGCCGTTCACACAACAGAATACAATATTCATACTCTTCTGCCAACAGTCACTAAAGGCTCAACGGTGTTCTTCCAGAAGAGACACATCCACCGCCTTGCGCAACGTTTGGTAGAGGAAGGTCATCATGTGACGCTGAACCTCCATAAAGGAAATGGGAAACTTGACAGGCACTACGATTTCCCACCGTATAGTGAGGAGAAACACTTGAAGCTCATCGTTTCCAAACAAGGGAAGTTCTTTGTCGCCACTTCGCTGGGGTTGTTGATCAAAAAGAAATCGTAGCAACGGCGCATCATGGGATCAAGAGAAATCCTCAAGAACATCCTTCCTGAAAAAGTCCTTTCGCACGTTGAGGCCTTCAATCGTTTCAGAGTCATCAGGGAATGGAAAAGGCAAGGTGAGCTACTCCCACCTCCACACGCAGTGAAGCAAAACGTCATCCTCGACTACAAGAAGAAATTTAAGATCGAGATCTTTGTCGAGACCGGAACGTTTCGTGGGGATACCGTATTTGCACAGAGACATAACTTCAAGCGGATTTATTCAATCGAACTTGACCCGGCATTGCATGCTGGAGCAAGGGAGCGTTTGCGGAAGTTCGATCATATTCAACTTCTCCAAGGCGACAGCGGTGTTCTCATCTCAGAGTTAGCTCGTTCAATTCATCAACCCTGTTTGTTTTGGCTTGATGGACACTATTCGGGAGGAGAGACGGCGCGAGGAGTATCAGAAACACCGATCATGAACGAACTCCACGGAATTCTTTCAACGGATCAATCTCATGTCGTGTTGATCGATGATGCGCGTCTCTTCATCGGCCAGAATGATTACCCAACAATTGATGTCCTGCGGAACAGTGTCTTTCGACTCCGCCCTTCATACGATGTCAGCGTGAAGTGGGATATTATTCGACTGGTTCCAAAGGCGTAGAGGCGTTCGTAGCACTTCAATAAAAAAACAGTAACTCCTCAGCGTCCGTGAAGGTGATTTGCTACAAACCGATTATCCTCACGCGAATTTGGCATTCGGCTGAAGTGCATATTGGTTACAAATGTGAGTGAGGAGGTTTTTCTAAGCTCCGTAGGAGCGTACTGTTTGTAGGAATCCAAACCAAAAAACAACCAACAAGCCCCATCGGGGCGCCCTGTTTTTTCCTGCATTGACAGATCGCTCCTGACGGAGCTTCCCGATCATTCTTGTTGTTTTGTTCTACAAACAGGTCGTCCCTACGGGACTGCTCGCTGCGTCCACGCTTTTTCTGTGACTACAGGAAACCAGCCGAGTTGAGTAGTTACGAAAAAGCAGTAACAACAGATTTTCGAAAAGGAATGAACGAAAATGCGAATTGGCATCTTAACCGGCGGCGGCGATGTTCCCGGTCTTAACCCATGTATCAAGGGAGTAGTGTACCGAGCGGCGGATGGAGGAGCGGAAGTGATC
>JANONN010000181.1:0-2544 GCA_031420835.1 Ignavibacteriales bacterium
ACCGTAAGATTCTGTGACGTCACTCGATCCCCAATCAGCAGCTTTGCATTTGCTGGAGTGGCTAAGCCGCTGTAGGGATGCGTAAGAAAATCATACACAGTCAGTCCCCGATCGCGATACTCTGCAGTATCTCTTACACTGCCGCCAGAAATAACCAACGCACGGTACGCCGGACTTTTTGCTGCGAAGATCTCAGCTTCCGGGATGTAGCTTCGCAAAAGTTGAAAGTCGCGCTTCAACGTGTCGGAGAGGGGTGAAGCCCACGCAGCAACTCGGTTGAAGCTTATCCCATTAATCGTGAGCGGGAATGTCGATTCATACCCGAATACATCCAGCACGACGATCGGGATAATGTTCTTCCCTTCTGAAAGAGAAACCAACTGACTGAAACTCTGAAAGTATTCTTCGTTCACTGACAGGACCTTCTCCTCTTCTCGTGTGTACACAACATGATCCTTCACACGCACTGATTTCACGGGACGACTATGACGCACTTCAACGATCACCGATGTCTGAGACGCTTCTGTCGAGCTGTTGTCTGAAGGAGAGAGAACGGTGATCTGCGGACGCGGGAAATACGTGTTGTAAGAGACCGGATCAATGTCCTCCATTGCGCTGGCGATACCCTTGGCAACAGTCGTTCGTCCGTTGAGATAGAATTTCTCGTACTGCTTCAGGAGCTCCACCGAGAGACCCGGCATTCGTTTCGACAGGCGTTGCAACACCTGCGCCCCGCGTTGATTGCTCCCGCGCGAGTATTCAAGAATCCCCAACAGTAGGAGCGTCTCGTCGCTGGGAGACTGGAGATACGCAAGCTGTAAGGTTTTGATCGCCGGTTGGATTTGTTCAAGACTTGATTGAACTCGCCCCTTCATCACCGTGCCGACCGAACCGAGTTGATTCAGGGCCTCAGCATGAGAAATCTCAAGCAGGGCAAGCTCAGGATTGAACGTTTGCAGATAGGCGTCAATGAGTTGTCGCTGAAGCTCAGCATTACTGGGATTCTCGATAAGCCTCGCCATCAGGCTATCAACTGTTGGAGAGATCGAGAGATTTGTCTCCTGCGCGACGAGAATGCCGGAAGTCAAGAGCAACAGGACTGCCTTATACCGAAATCGAGTCATAGACGTTCAGGTATATTGATAACACCTCAGGAATATACATACGACGACGGAAAAAATCATCACTTGCAACGTTGCTCTGCTTACAAACACTCCGCTGGGGCAGCATTCACCTTCCGATACTCGATCGTTCCACAGACCAATGTCTGTCGGAAGGCTGAACGATAGAAACATCTGTAATGCCTGCCTTCCGCAGGCACAATTCAACTTCTTGAATCGTCAGAGATGCGTGAAGCGAATCGCGGAACAATGTTCGTTGGTACTCACTCGCATCGGCGGTATGTTTTTCAACAAACTCTTCAAGGTGATTCTTCGTATCAGGTCGAATGAGATCCCGAATGAGGATTCCGCCGCCGGAACGTACGAGCCTCGCCACTTCCGAGAAGAATAGATCCGGTTTCGGAAGATGATGGACAAGGCTATTTGATATCACCATTTCAAATGACGCATCTGCAAATGGAAGCTGTTTTGCGTCGGAACGTTGAAGATGAAGCCACTTCTCAAGCCCTGCCGCGGAGACGTTCCTCGAAGCTACTTTCAGCATCTCGGCCGAAAGATCCAGCGCCTTTATGACAATGTTCTTCTCTTTTGGACAGTGCTGGAGCATGAGGATCGGAATTCGTGCCGTCCCGGTGCCAATATCAACAACGGTGCCTGATGAGGGGGCGAGTTCGATTACGCGGAGTGCGAAAGCAAGGTTCACTTCGGTGAAATCCATTGCATCATATTCCACCGCGTCTTCTTCTGTATCCATCACCTCAGGTTCGAGTCTGCGCTCAAGTGGCATAGCTATTTCTTAGGTTTGGCTGATAAACCATCCAACTTTCCTTCTCGTTCCGACGGTCTCCCTGCCTGTCCGGCAGGCAGGCGTCGGAACGCAAGGGCCGGACGCTCTGCGTCCGCTTCCCTCCTGCAGGGCTTACTCCCCTATTCGGACGCGGAGCGTCCTAGGTTTGCGTTTCCACGCAGAGCGTGGGAACGAGAAAACAACCTTTCTCTGTGTCACTCCGTGGTCCGCCAGAGGCGGACTGTGTCTCTCAGTGAAACTGCTTTTCTTTAGAAAACAGTACCTCCTCAACGTCTTCAGCAAAAGGAACGTGCTCTGGACAGTCTGAGTGAAGACCCCCTGCCTGCCCGCCCGCCTGTTGCGTTCGGGCGGGTAGTCCCCCTAATGCCGAAGGCATCGAGCCTGTGTGAAAACCTCGGAACTCATCCCCCGGCCCCTTCTCTTAAGAAGAGAAGGGGAGAATTAAGTGCAGATTCGATAAGTCCCTCTCTTCCTAAGAGAGGGATTTAGGGTGAGTTCTGGAGTGAACCCCTATAATGGGACAGAGATCTGATCGGTTAAGGTGGATGGTTTAGAGTACAGTGAATTAGCAAAATCATTTTCAAATTCCACAGGCGGCTTGTAGTCCAAGGCTGA
>JANONN010000182.1:0-4386 GCA_031420835.1 Ignavibacteriales bacterium
CACGATAGCCGTTCACAATAAACATAGATAGCACCGGAGAAAGCTTCTCGCGGGAGAGCGGATACTCCCGACCCACAGCATGAAGCTCAGCAATGATGCACGAGGTATCCCTGGGCACTTCGAATCCCGCTTTTTGTGCAATGAACGTAGGTGGTTTGCCGACAATGTCTGGGTTAATGGCGCCACGTGCGTCGAACATGGTGCGACTCAGTCGCGCGACCTCTTCGGGCGAGGCGAAGTAAGCATTCCGTTTCTTGAACTCCTCAACGACAAGCTTCTTGATCGGTTCATCAACGATAACGCCCGATTCTGTGGAGCAGAGCACTCCCCAATCGAACATTTTTCCAGATACGATGTCTGCCACCGCCTTCTTCACGTTGGCTGTTCGTTCGATGAATGACGGCACGTTCCCGGATCCGACTCCGTACGCTGGCTTTCCCGCACTGTACGCCGCTCGCACCATTGGGTTTGAGCCGGTGGCAAGGATAACGGCGGTCTTTTTGTGTTTCATCAATTCGTTCGTTCCTTCGATGGTTGGAACGGACATACAAGCGACGAGTCCCGGGGGAGCTCCTGCCGCTTCTGCTGCTTGCGCGATAACTCGAATGGCTTCGAGCGTGCAGTTCACTGCGCGTGGATGCGGGCTGGCAACGAATCCATTCCGTCCCTTCACAGAAATGATCGCTTTGAACATGACCGTCGATGTAGGGTTGGTCGAAGGGATAAGAGCGGCAACGACACCCATCGGCTCGGCAATCTCGATGATCCTTTTTTCCTTGTCATCATTGATCACGCCGACCGTTTTCAAGTCCTTGATGGACTCCCACACTCTCTTTGTTGCGAACTCGTTCTTCTTTCGCTTATCTTCGGGTTTTCCAAAACCAGTTTCTTCGTGTGCCAATCGCCCAAGCTTCTCGGCGGCGGCATGTCCGGCATCTACCATCGCCTTGACAATGGCATCAACCTTTTCCTGGCTGAAGCTGCGAAAAGCGAGCTGCGCGTCTTTGGCTTTGTTGACAAGATCGCGAGCTTCTTGAATGGACTGAAGGTCTTTGTCGGGCATGGTAGAATTTCTATATGAGTTTCTTGAATTCTTCGATTGCTAGTCCAGCGTCCTTGATAATTCCAGCCATTGTAAAGGCATTGATTGGGTTTGCTCTCGGTATTGAGATGATTCTCTCTCCGTTTGTCATCGTAATATGCTTTCCCTGTCTCGCGATCCAGAACCCGATCTTCTCAAATGCCTTTACTGCTTGCTTGTGATTTACCCCTGGAAGCCTTGGCATCTCTACCCAACTTCCACGTATCGCGACCGATGTTCCTTGCTAATCGTCTCGACTACGTCCAGATACGACTTGATCGCATCTGAGATATTCTCAAGCGCTTCTTTTTCCGTTTGTCCCTGCGACCAACATCCGGGAAGCCCCGGACACCAAACTGAATATCCCTCGGCGGTTTTCTTCAGATTGACTTTGTAGATTCGTTTCAGGTTCTTCCCATTCACCTTCATGGCTTTTTCCTCTTCTCATAACTACTCAGCAAAGGGTGTTGCCTTGCCAAAGCACAATTTACAGGTCGCTCCGATGGAGCTTTACTTATTTTGGTACGCTTTTTCTATAGACAGTTCGTCCCTACCGGGACTTTTCACTTCATTCGATGATGGGAAAAGCACCGTAGGTGCGTTCTGTTTGTAGATTCTAACAAAAGAAACCATTCAAGCTCCGATAGGAGCGGCCTATTTATTTGCCACGTAATTGACTCATTCATAGCACTGAGTAGTTACCTTCTCAAGGCACAACTTCTAGCAGGTTGTTGAAAAACAAATTTAATGATGCCGCGCCATGAGTTGCCACGACCTTTTCAGGTCGTGGATAACGATGCCAAGAAGACATTGGGGCTTTAGCCCAGCATTTACAGATGAAAGGGTTAAAACCCCAAAAGATCGGTTTGAGTTTTTCTCCACGAGCTGAAGCTCGCGGCAATTCATTCGAGTTTTTCAACAACCTGATAGGTTGATTCGAATGTAAGCGTAATTCCATTGAGTGTCAATTTCAGTCATGGGTGAATCCTCTTCATCTATTCTGAAAACAATGTCGGATCGGTTGATCTTCCATGTTTCAAGCCGAAGTGCTTGTAGACTTTCTCAGTTGCTTCGCGACCCCGAGGAGTTCGTTGGAGGAATCCTTCTTGAATCAAATAAGGTTCGTACACTTCTTCGATCGTTCCCGCTTCTTCACCTACGGCAACCGCGAGTGTGTTGAGCCCAACAGGGCCACCGCGATACTTCTCAACGATCGTTCGCAGGATCCGCTTGTCCATGTCATCTAATCCAAACTCATCGACTTCGAGAGCCGCGAGTGCGTATTCCGCGACTTCTTTTGAGATCACGCCTTCGAATTGCTTTAGCTTCTTCTCTGCCTGAGCGAAGTCGCGACATCGTCGCAGCAATCTATTTGCAATTCGTGGCGTGCCTCGGGAACGCTTCGCAAGTTCTTGAATTGCTTCCGGAATTGCTTTGATGTTCAGGAGACCTGCGGAGCGGAAGAGGATTCTCTCAAGCTGTTCCGTGTGATAGTAGTCGAGCCGGTTCGAGATGCCGAACCGTGATCGAAGGGGAGAACTGAGCAAGCCGGCTCGGGTCGTTGCCCCGACAAGTGTAAACGGCTCAAGCCCAAGCTGAATCGTCTTTGCAGCGGGCCCGCTATCAATCACAATATCGACGCGCAAGTCTTCCATTGCGGAATAAAGGTACTCCTCGATCTTCGCGGGGAGGCGATGGATTTCGTCAATGAAGAGGATCTCTTGTGGTCGAAGCGATGTGAGAATGCCGGCAAGATCGCCTGGTTTTTCAAGAGCGGGGCCGGACGTGATCTTGATTCCGGCGCCCATTTCCGATGCTATGATGAAAGCAAGAGTGGTTTTGCCGAGTCCCGGTGGACCTGTAAGGAGAACATGATCAAGCGACTCTCCACGCTGGCGTGCAGCGGTGACGAAGACTTTGAGATTCGTGACGATTTTCTCCTGGCCGACAAATTCTCGAAAAGAATTCGGTCGAAGAGTTTGGTCGAGTTCGATCTCTCCTTCGAAACGCTCGGGTGACGTTGCGTCTGAGGTTCTCATTTATTCGTTGTAAATCGCAATGACCGCTTGATCAACTCTTCCAGTGTCAACGATTGACCGTTTGCTTCAGTCAACGCTTGACGTACAGCCTTCTCTGCTGCTTGCCGTGGGTATCCCAACGATGTCAGTGCGAGAAGAGCTTCGGTTCGGATTTCCACCGGTTGATTCGAAGAGCCACCAAACGCTATGCCTGTGAGCTCCATCTTCCCAATTCTGTCACGCAACTCAACGATGAGGCGCTCTGCTGTCTTTCTCCCCACGCCCGGAATCGAGGTGAGCGCACTAATATTTCCCGTGGCGATGTGCGATCGAAGCTCCCCAACGCTGATCCCAGAGAGAATTCCCTGCGCAATCTTCGGCCCGATCCCACTGACCGAAATCAAAAGCTTGAAAATATGTCGTTCTTCGTCTGTTGCGAATCCAAAAAGGTGCAGCGCATCCTCGCGCACGTGTAAGTAGGTAAGAAGCACAACTTCAGAATTGAGGTCGCCCACGTGCTCGAATGTAGAAAGAGGAATACTCACTGTGTAGCCAACGCCGTTGACGTCAACCAGCACTTCGGTAGGAGACTTTCCTGTGAGGATTCCGCGGAGAGAAGCAATCATTGTGCGCGCTTGATCCGTTGTGGATTTTGTTCGACGAATAACTTCCAACTCGCCCCTTGGGAATTAGTAGATTTGCCGTTTCGAGATGAAGTGCGAATCGTCTCCAGCCCGACTGCGGTCTGGCGGGTCGGAGTGCTGGAGCGGAGGATGTGACAGAGAGCGACGGCGAGCGCATCGGTGGCGTCGTAGAACTTCGGTGTCTCACGGAGTCGCAACAGTATTCGAACCATGTACTGAACTTGGTCCTTTGAAGCTGCGCCATTTCCCACGACCGATTTCTTGACCTCACGAGGCGAATACTCCGCCGTCGGGATTTCGTAATTGACTGCAGCGAGGATCGACACGCCCCGAGCATGTCCAAGCTTCAATGCAGACTGGGCGTTTTTTCCGTAGAAGGCTGTTTCTATCGCGAATTCGTCGGGATGAAATCGTTCAATGACGTTGCAAAGAGTAGAATAAATAGCCTTCAGCCGAATTGGCATTGAGCGATCGCTGCGATTGCGAATGATGCCGTAATGCAAGACGTGGAATTTGTTGTCATGAGATTCCACAACACCAAATCCTGTGATCAACGTACCGGGGTCAACACCGAGGATGATTCGCGGATGACTCACTCGTTATCTCTCGTTAGTCCAAGGCTCGCCATCACCTTGTCGTCAAT
>JANONN010000183.1:0-7197 GCA_031420835.1 Ignavibacteriales bacterium
GCTCCCGTGGGTGAAATTTGTTCGTGTGGTCGAGCCAATATCGGAAGGAAGTTCACGTTACGAGAAATGAGGTTATCCAATGGAATTTAATCTGCTTCAAGACATTGTTGACTACTGTCGCCACGAACGAAAAGACATGGCGCAGGCAATGCTCGACTACGAGATGCGCAACAAGCGTCTCACGCGCGAGCAAGTGTATTCGAGCTTGAAGCGGATTCTTCTTGTGATGGAGGAATCTGTTGAGCAAGGACTTAGCCAAATGGTGATTACGCCGAGCGGCATGTTGAGTAATTGGGCGAAAACCATTTACAACGCTCCCATCGAAACACTGGGATCATCCCTCAAGAAAGCAGTGGCACGTGCGATTGCGGTCGGCGAGGTCAACGCATGCATGGGTCGAATTGCTGCAGCTCCTACTGCAGGATCGGCTGGAATCATGCCTGCCGTCCTTGTGACAATGATGGAAGAGCACAACATCCCACGGGAGAAGATACTCGAAGGTCTCCTTGTTTCGTCGGCGGTAGGCCTCATCTTCGCAAAGAACTCTTCCTTTGCCGGTTCTGAAGCTGGCTGTATGGGTGAAACGGGAAGCGCCGCTGCAATGGCTGCTGCCACGATTGTCTATCTTCTTGGCGGATCGGAGGAACAGATTCTGGAGGCTGTCGGTTTTGCCCTGAAGGCTTCGATGGGACTCGTTTGCGATCCGGTTGCAGGATTAGTAGAAGAGCCGTGCACGACTCGAAACGCTGTTGGAGTGGCGAATGCTTTTGTTTCGGCTCAGATGGCGTTGGCGGGAATCAAAAGCCTCATTCCTGCAGATGAGGTGATCTTCGCAACGAAGGAAGTAGGAGATCTCATGTCTCCTCGTCTGAAAGAATCCGGACAAGGAGGACTTGCCAACACGAAAACTGGTCGCGAGATCCAGAAAAGGGTCTTTCGATCGAGCGAATAATTATCCAACCATCTCATGTGATCGTCGCCAACGGGACATAGCGAACCACCACCAACCATGCGCTCGGCGTTCATTTGTCTTTTCATCCCGCTTTTTGCCCTTCATGCTCAACGATACTCAGTTGTAGAACGCGCCATCCTGACACTTCAAGATCAACGATCGCTCGGTAACGGGAAACTCGTTGGATATTTGCGAGACGACGATGTTGATGTTCGAACTCGTGCCGCCATTGCGTTGGGTAATATTCAAGACACCACGACGCTTGGCGACTTAATCTCGCTTCTGAAAGACCGCTCGCCAAGGGTCCGCGCTTCCGCGGCATGGGCTCTGGGCCAGCTCGGTTCTTCACAGGCTCAGAATGCGTTGCTCGAGCGATTGAAGAAAGAGGATAATATCATTGCCGCCCGCCGAAGTGTTGAAGCTCTCGGAAAGTGTGGCACGGATTCCGCTCTCGCCGAGCTTGTGATGTCCGGTGGATTTCTCATGAACGACCGTGTTCGTGGAGAGATTGCGCTCTCCGTCGGACGCTTTGCTATTCGAGGAATCACATCGGAAGCAGGAATAGAGTATTGTTTTCGTCAGCTTCGGCATTCAGACGCGGGTGTTCGTTGGCGAGCACTTTATGCGTTATGGAGAGCGGCCCCGCATCCAAGAATCGAGCGTGAACTCTCCCAGCGTGCGAAAGAAATGAGAGCGGTCGTCTCGGATAAGAGCGCCGAAGTGCGCATGCATTTTGCGACTCTCTTGGGGCGCTCTCAATCGCCAGGATCGTTTGAATTATTGGAGAGCTTGTCAAAACGAGAACGGAGAGGTGAATGGCGAGTACAAGTACAGATTGCGCGTGCCCTTGGAACATGGTCGGTGAAAGAAGAGAAAGCGGTACGAGTTCTGTCGGATTGGCTTGGGCAACAGAACGACCACGTTCGAATTGCGGTCCTGCAGGGGTTGCGTGGAATGAAGCCGGAGCAACTAAGTGGGAAAACACGTTCTGAACTAAACAAGCGAGTTCTTGCTTTTGCTCAAGGGAAATCATCTCGAGAAACGTCCGTTCGTGGTGAAGCGATCGTGACGACCGCGAAGTTGTTCCCGGACGATTACGATTTCACTGATGTGCTTGAAGAACGCGCTGCTTCAGTCCGATTGAAAGCAAAAGTCCTGGAAGGATTTGGATTGATTCCAACTTCGCAGAGCCTTCGCACGTTGCTCAGACACACTGCAGATGACTCCGGAGCGGTTGTGAGGACGGCGTGGGAAACACTCCCTACGTTGTTTCAACCGAAGAACCTTGTTCGATTTCAAATGGAAGACACCAGCTTCGCTGGACTGCCGGAAGTTCTGTTCCGAAAGATGAAGGCGTCTCTGTTAAGAGACGATATGTCGATCACGACCGCGGTCGCACAAGCAGTTGGTGACTCCGCAATGTACTCGTTGTTGGAAGGCGGTGAGATGCATGATCAAGCCATTGAAGAGTTAATGCTTTCATACACTCGTCTTTCAAGCCCGAACGACGTTGAAGCGATGCACGCTATCCTGGAGACGTTGGGAAAGTTTGGCGGAGAGAAAGCCGTCCCTGTCCTTGAACGTGCGCTGAATGATGAAGACCGAACAGTGGTTCAGCGTGCACTTACCGCATTCAAGCAAGCGACGGGCGGTGATTATCAAGGATCTGCAGCCGATCATTCTCGAACAACTTACTCCGACTATAATTGGAAAGCGCTTGAGGCTCTATCCAAAGGACAAAAGGCAAGGATTCGAACGAACAAAGGATCATTCGTCATCCAACTTCTACCGGAACATGCACCATTCTCTGTCTTGAGTTTCTTGAAGCTTACGCGAAAGGGATTCTACGACGGCTTAAGTTTCCACCGTGTGGTTCCGAATTTTGTGATTCAGGGGGGTGATCCGCGGGGAGATGGCTGGGGTGGACCCGGTTATTCAATTCGCTCCGAATGGTCGCCCGTGAACTACGAACGAGGCTCGGTGGGTTTGGCGAGTGCTGGAAAAGACACAGAAGGATGTCAGTTCTTTGTCACGCATTCGCCGCAACCGCATTTAGATGGGCGATATACAATCTTCGCGCGCATTGTTTCAGGGCAAGAAATTGTTGACGCAATTCATGGAGGGGATAAAATCCTGAAGGTGGAACTGATTCGTTGACGGTAGGAAAGCCTTATCGCCTGGAGAATTGCAAATAAGTTCCTTGATGAGCGGGATCAGCTATCGAGAGACGGTTGTACACGGAACGATCAGGATACCGGAGAAACACTTCTGCAATCTCCTGATACTTAGCTTCGAAAAACGTGCGCACAAGAACACTTCGGGGATCCTGCTTGATCCTTAGATCACTTATCGTCTCGATGGCCGTAAGCATGTTCTCAAGTCCTTTTTGCTGTTCAGTGGCAAGTAAGTCGATGCCATCAAAGTGGAAAGAAAAGAACGCAAGTCGAAAAGGTTGGTATCGGTTGTTCATCAGTTCATCAGCGATGCTGGAGCGACTGTAGGTCTGGCTTGGTTGCCAATCCCTTGAGAATGCTGAAGAGCCTGCTTGGTTGGCAATGTTCAGGGCTTTTTGGAGCACCCTCGTGCCTGAAAGCTCGGCATATGTTTCAAGATCAAAGCCAATGATGAGATAGGCGTAAAAGTCGAGGAAGTCAGTAAGAGGATCGAAGCGGAAATCGTCGTGCACCATCGACTGGTAGGGAAGATACGTGAAATCCCAGCGCTCGTCGAGCACGCGTATGATTGGGGTCGTTTTCGTGGATTTATCATTCCCAACATACACGGGTCTCAAACTGCCGACAAATGCTCTTGCGGAATACCGGTTTTCGCCGGAAACGGTCTCGAAGAAAATATTCACGGTGCACTTGATCCGTTCGCCGGAGAGATCTTCGAACGTGAATTGCGTATTGTTAAGGTAACGCTTCACGTCTGCTTCAAAGCTGATGAGGTTATTTCTAGCGGCCGAAGGGAGCTTTTCCATGTTGACGGTGACATCGCAATCAAGCTCCTGAGCGGCCCCAACTGTCGAGCAAAGGATGAAGAAAAAGAGAAGTTTCATAGAATGGTCATTTCAATCGATGATTCAATATAGCCATAATATGCAGACGCTTCAAGGGAAAATGAAACGTTCGGTGCTCGTTATCGTCGTGTGTCTTGTTCCTTTGCTCACGTGGGCGGGCGGCGAAAACAACGGGAGAGGCGTGCGACCTGTTAGTCTCGCTAATTCGTTCGTTGCTTTAGCCGATGATCCTTGGACGC
Organism: Ignavibacteriales bacterium; assembly: GCA_031420835.1. Lineage (GTDB taxonomy): Bacteria > Bacteroidota > Ignavibacteria > UBA10030 > UBA10030 > JANONN01. The sequence continues at coordinate 4,211 of JANONN010000183.1, forward strand.
TTCGTCACAATGCCGCCGGACTTGCTGGGATCTCTTCCACGCAGGGGTCTCTGTTTTTTATGCCTCAACAGTTCGGCCTCGAAGAATTGAAAACCGTTGCTGCAGTTGCTACGATACCATTTTCGTTCGGTACAATCGGAGCCGGCATCGATCAGTTTGGGTTTTCTCTCTACAAAGAAATGACGATCTCTCTCGGCATTGGCAAGCGCATTGATTGGGGCATCTCCGGAGGATTGACGGTGAATCTTCATCGTTTTTCCATCCAGCGATACGGCTCATCTCAGCAGGCGACCGTTGACTTTGGATTGCTTGCCGAGATCACCGACGACGCTCGACTTGGATGCAGCATAAAGAACATCGGCGGCGCAACGATTGGAGTAACAAGAGATCCGTTGCCACAAGTCCTTCATCTTGGTGCCTCGCTCAGTCCGGTCGCGGGCCTTCGTGTCGTAATCGAGGCCGAAAAGGATATTCGCTATCCCACCATTGCTAAGGTGGGGGTGGAGCAGATACTCTTCGATATTCTTGCGCTCCGGGTCGGTGCCTCAAACAATCCGGAGAAATTCTCCGGCGGTTTCGGGATACGCTATATGATGTTCGAATTTGGCTACGCGGGATATTCACATTCCTTCCTGGGTTGGACTCATCAAATCGAAATCGGCGTGCGGCTTGATTAGGGCAATCTCTCAATATGGATCCGTATCGCTTCTGCTTCTGGCACTCTTCATCACGAGGAGCAATGCACAGGATCCGGTTGATCGAGATACGGTCATTATCGTGGATCCTGAAGCTGAAATGGAACGCGTGTTAGAGGAGGCGACACAAGATCTAGAAGATTCTCAATTGATCGATCTTCTTTCTCGTCTTGCTGAGCAGCCGCTTGACTTGAATACAGCCTCGCTCGAAGAGCTTCAGCAAATCCCTGGTATTACACCCATGATGGCGATGAACGTAGTCTCGTTCCGTGAGGAACGAAAGTTCAACTCCGTTGACGAGATCTTAATCGTTGAGGGCTTTACACCGGACATACTACTACGAATACGTCAATATGTGAAGGTCATAAGAGAGGAGGAATCGAGATTTCGATTGTCACGCCCGACGGGTTCAGCAAGAAGCAGAAGCTCTCAGGATTTGCAGACGCGGCGTGGATTCAAAGACGGAACGTATATCGGAACGCCGCTGAAGGTCTACAATAGGATTATCCTTCGATCGAGTGAAATCAATCTCTATTCTCTTCCGTCTGCTTCGCTTGAAGTGGGTATCCTGGCTGAGAAGGATGCAGGAGAAAGAAGAATCGCAGATTTCACAGCAGGCTATGTTGATCTTTATCTTTCAGACCTCGATACCCGCGTTATCGCTGGTGATTACATTGTGGAAGCGGGAGAAGGGATGGTGTTCTGGCGAGGGATAGGTTTTTCAAAAGGAAGCAGTGTTATCTCTACTGTGCGCAAGGGTGGAGTCGGAATCCGCCCTTATCTTTCGACGGACGAGAATATGTATTTTCGCGGCGTTGCTGCGCAGGTGGGTGTTGGTCCAGTGACCGGTTCAATCTTGTATTCAAACAAGCCACTAAGCGCGTCTTTAAGCGAGGAGGGGACTGCAACGAGCCTTTATTCATCCGGTTTGTTTCGAACTGCCAGCGAAGAAGAGAGGCGCAACGCAACACGCGAAGAACTGCTCGGCGGGCGAGTTGTTTATCAGCCGATGCGCTCTTTGAGAATCGGTGCGTCGGGATATTTGGCAACGTTTGCTCATCCGTTTGCTTTGAGTAGCGGTCAACTCGTGCTTGGGAGAGGAACGGAGATGAAGGGAATTGATGTCACGTATATCCAACGACGATATACATTCTTTTCAGAAGCAGCAATGGATGAACGAGGCACTCTGGCCGGTATTGGCGGAGTTCTGTATCAACCCTCGAATCAGTTTGCGATTGCGGTTGTGGTTCGTTCATATCCGAGCGATTTCCTAAGCTTGCATGGATATGGATTTGGCGAATCGGGCGGCTCGCCGCAGAACGAATCCGGTGCGTATGTAGGAATTCGTTATCGGATTGCTCCTTGGTGGATTATTTCGACATACTATGATCAGTACGTCTTCCCAAGACATTCTAGTTCAGTCCTTCTCAGTTCATCCGGCTACGATGTTCTGACGCTCTCGGAAATTCAGCTCACACGTAAGCTTCTACTTCAGGCTCAATACAAACACAAGAAAAAGTCCGCTCTCATCACGGAAGCAGATGAGTTGGGGCGATCAAAAAGGGCCATTGGCGAACGGCAGCAGCAGAATTACAGGTTGACGCTTCAGTTCACTCCATCCATTACGTTTCGATGGAGGAGTCGTGTGGAGCTTGTGAATGTCATTCCACCAGGAGGAGCAATCTCCGAGCAGGGAATGCTCGCCTTTCAAGACGTCAGGATGATTCCGTTCTCAAAGTTGCTCCTGAACGCGCGAGTGATTATGTTTGATACGGACTCGTTTGATTCAAGAGTATATGAGTTTGAAACAGATCTACGGGGAACATTCTCGAACCCTGCTCTTTTCGGTAAGGGGATAAGGTGGTATGTTGTGGCTCGGTACGAGATTGCCAACTGGTTCGATCTCTCTTTGAAGTACGCACAGACGCTCAAAGACCGCACCACGAGAATCAGTTCGGGTTCGAATGAAATCTTGGGCGGGTTGGATAACCGGTTAAGTGTGCAGGTGGATTTACTGTTCTGACTGAACTTCAATGGTAACTCCTAAGTAACTCATACTGTGAGTTACTCTTTTTGAGAAAAATTCGCCGCAGGCGTACTGAACCCGCTGCTCAGCGTGTTCTTGGGTTGAACGTTTTTGATGGAACACAGACGGTATTCCATGAGACCCCACTCTAACTCTCCCCTACAAGGGGAGAGGATTTTCTCTCTCAGTTCAAAACTGAAAATGAAAACTGGAGTGCACCCCTTGCGTGAGACAGTAAGATTGAGTATTAAGGTGGAACATTTTCT
>JANONN010000184.1:0-1740 GCA_031420835.1 Ignavibacteriales bacterium
GAAGCTGATCTACGCCTACGCCGAGGCAACCGTCCCGCTGATCACCGTGATCACCCGTAAGGCCTACGGCGGCGCCTACGACGTGATGGGGTCCAAGCACCTGGGGGCGGATGTCAACCTCGCCTGGCCCACGGCACAGATCGCGGTGATGGGAGGAAAGCAGGCGAGCGAAACGCTGCTTGCAATAAAAGTGCAGGCGATGGAAAAAGGTGGCGCTTCGATTTCGAAAGATAAGCAAGCGAAGCTTCTGAAAGAGACTCAGGAACGCTACGAGTCGGAGCTTGATCCGTTCTTTGCTGCCGCTCGCCTCTGGGTGGATGGAATCGTTGATTCGACTGAAACGAGAAGTGTCGTTTCGCGTGGGATGGAAATGGCGTCGAACAATCCTGAAATCCCGCGTTTCAACCCTGGCGTTATCCAAACATAGTTGATCGGAAAGCTCAGTGTATGGGCGATGAGAAACAGAAAGGAAACATACACAGGGCGTAACTACTCAGTGTACTGTTTGGTTGAACGTTTTTCTATAGGACACAGACGGTAGTTCCATGAGACCCCACTCTAACTCTCCCCTACGAGGGGAGAGGATTTTTTCCTCAGTTCAAAACTGAAAATGAAAACCGCCCCCCTCTTAGGGGGACTATAGGGGGTCTTCACCAAGATTATCAAGACCACATTCCTTTTCATGAAGACGCTGAGTAGTTACCACAGGGCATGAGTAAGATTGTTTTGGTGGGCTTGCTCTTCTGTTCCGTTGGGTACACGCGGCTCGTTGCCCAATGCGACGGCACAAACGCTCCCGACGGCCTTTCGTGGAATTTCGATCTTGAAGAGTCGAAAGGAATCAATATCCTTTCGCTCATCTCAAATGTCGTAACGCCACAGATCGTTCGTGACACGCGGGAGATTCGAGCGTATGTTCGCGATCTACGGTTTGCCGAGTTGAGAAAACTGTGCGGTGACATGCGAGCTGTTGATGCAATCTACTTGCGTGCCTTGAAGATCACTGAGTACAATGTTGCACGAGCGCTTGTTATTTCGATGATGGCATCTCTCGAGCACCAAAGGATTGACGTCAAGGTCCCGATTATTGGAGCCATTCCGGTTCCATTAGCGTTTGAGGAGGACAGTATGTTCACATCCCGCATCAATAATCTTCCGTCACAACTGTACTGGGACTCGCCGAAGGACGCTCACGGCGATAAGGACAAGCTGCAGCATTTCTTCGCGTCGGCGTATATCGCGCATGTCACCGAATCGCCCGACCTTGCTCGCTCCGCCGGCAATTTTGTCGAGTGGGGAGAGGCACAATTCATCGTCGGTGGTGTGGACGACCCACGCGACAAACGAGCCAACAAGCAAGGCGAAATGTTCGGTCACGATCTTGTGTTTGTGAAAACCATTCTGCCTTCCGATTACTTCACCTTACCAGTGGATGAGTGATGAAAACCATTCTTGTCGTTGATGATGAAAAAAGCGTTCGCGATTCGTTGAAGATGATTCTCGAATACGAGCATTACGACGTTCAGTTTGCCGAGAATGGCGAACAGGCTCTTCAAAAAGCGCTTGCGTCGGAGATGAGCGTCGTTCTTTTGGATGTGAAGATGGCAGGGATGGACGGTCTTGAGGTGCTTCAGAAGCTGAAAGAGCGAAACACCAACCTCCCCGTGGTGATGATCTCCGGTCATGGCACAATCGAGACGGCAGTGGAAGCCACAAAGCTCGGCGCGTTTGACTTTCTGC
>JANONN010000185.1:0-2816 GCA_031420835.1 Ignavibacteriales bacterium
GGGTACGGTGCGCAAGGCGATCGGCGAACTGGCGGGCGTGGGCGGCTCGTACGGCTGCCACCGCGCTTCGATTCGCCATTTGTCTGAAACGGCATATCGCTCAATTCCGGCGAATTCGCGGCGAGTTTTTGAATCCCTGTCCCACATCCGCACCGCAAGCCTCTCGCCGCGTCGAATAATGATAAAAGCCCTGGAGCCGATTTTCACCGTATCGGCTGCCTGTTCTCCTTGCGGTTTTATCACGCCGGAACTCCATGGGACGCCCGCCACAGATGCTGCAACGTTTTTGTTCGCTTCAAATGTTATGACGCCCTTGTTCAAGGTCACGATGCCGAAGCGTTCGACATCGTTCCTGCCTTCTTTCAGCCAATCGAGGGCGACGAGTGTGAGCCAACCATAGTCGCGCTGAAGGTTTCTGAGTCGTCTCTCATGCCATGCACGGACTTCCTGCTCGTGCGCAACCGCAGCTGAATCAGGAGCGAGAGTGAACGAAGAAAATACGAGGAATGTTTGAAAGAGAAAGTTCATGCCGTATGCAATATGAAAACCGTACGGCAAGATAGGAAATCATCTCACAAAAGGGAAGGGAAGTGTGAGTGCGGAATGCAGAGTGCGGAATGCAGAATGGAGAAAGCAGAAAACAGAAAGCAGATTGGAGATTGCAGAAAGCAGAATGCGAAAGCTTACTTCAGAAGGATCATTTTCCTCGTCATTATTTTAGAGACACCGGATTGGTCATTCAGAGGGCGTGTTTCGAGCCTGTAGAAATAGACTCCGCTTGCGAGAGCGCCGGCTTCGAAACGCGTTTCATACGAGCCCGGATCGAATTCTTTTGAAACGATTGTGCCGATTTCTTTTCCAAGGACGCTGTAGACTGAAAGCCTGACATAGCTTCTCACAGGAATAGCGAATTGAATCACAGTTGACGGGTTGAAAGGGTTGGGATAGTTCTGCTCAAGAAGGAACGCGCTCGGCTGAAGGTTTCCAATCTTTTCCACTGAAGTTACAACATTAAACGTCCAGGTTGTGCTGTCTTTCAAACCGAACGGGTCGGAAAAGATCGTTCTTACCGTTGTTCCCACGAAAGCGCTCGAAAACACTTTATTGAATGAAGCGCTGGAGCTCGTTTGCTCCGTCACGCCATTTACTTTCCATTCGTATGTGAGGGGATCGCCATCGGGATCGGAGGCCGAAACGCTGAATAAGGTCGACTCATCAACCCCCACGGAAGTCAATGTCGAAGGGGACCGGCTCGAAAACGTCGGCTTCGAGTTTGTTGTACGTATCACCACGAATCCGTTTTCAACGAGCGGGACGGGCGCCCCTTCGTTGAACAACACATTACTTAAAGAGATAGTTGTCGTCGAGGGACGTGGTGTCGAAGCAGGAATGGCGAATCGTACGCGGATGATTGACCCCGCTGCGGATATAGGCGCCGTTCCTGCGGCGGCAATTTGAACACTTCCGACGGAGAGAGACGGAACGACCGCCCATGATGATGAGAACGTCCCGGCCGTAATGACACTATCGAGCGTGAGATTGTAACTCGTAGAATACGTCAACCTGAGTTGAAACGAGACGAAGCCTGTATCGTTGGCTGATACGATTATCGGGACCTCAACGACGGTATCATTCGGCGTGGTCGCAAGAACGCCTACTCCTGCAACTCTTAACCGGAAGTCGTAGAGATTGACGGTTCCGCTCACACCTTGGGCTCCCACGTTATCTACAGCTTTCACGGTTATGGAGCCACCCCGCAGAACTTTCACCACACCAGAGGATGATACGGTCGCCCGCAACGGGTCGGACACACTCCATGTGTATGGGGCCGTCCCGCCTGAGACGGTGAACTGCAGGGAACCACCTTTGAGCAGAGTTTGCGTTCCGCCCGGAGAAACAGTGAGCGGCGGAAGTGCAGTAACGGTGGCGTTTCCAGAAACTGCATTTGCGAGCAGGTCCTGGTTGAACAGGATTCCCTGAAATGCTATGGATGATGCACCCGACGTCGAATTTGTCGCCTGCAACCTGACATACAGAAGAATACCCGATCCGCTGAGGGGAGAAGTTCCTGCAAATGAAATCGCGATTTGGCCCGGCTTGACTGAGAACTCTGGAGCGCCTCCCGAGGCGATCAAAGTACCGGACTGGATGACTTGGGTTGCCGTCCAGAGATTCTGGTTATATGTGATCGTCAGCTGACCCGAAATGATGCCCAGGCCCGTCACATCGGTCGTGTATATAGGAAGGTCGAGTGTCTGACCCTGAAATCGGCTTGTATCACGAACCGAGAGTTTCAACCCTCTGACTTCGACGTTCCCGGATGTATCGATAATGCTTTGTGAGTCTGTGCTAATGACTTTCGCAATTCCGGGGCTCACGCCGGTGAGCAGACCAGTGTTCGTAATCGTCGCCACGCTCGAGTTTGTCGTTGTCCAGGTGTACGGCCCGGTGCCTCCCGAAACGGTGAATTGTTGAGTCTCACCCCGTGTGATCAAAGCTGTATTTGGTGACACAGTGATAAACGGCGGGGCTTGGACAGTAATCGTTGCATTTGCGAAGGAGAGTGGGATGTTGCCTTGATTGAACAACGTTGTTGCGCCATTGAATGAAAGGCTCGCACCCACAGTCGATCCGGGAATATTTGCCTTGAATCGAATGAAAAGAAGTCGGCCGGTATCGCTCAAAACCGTCGACCCGCTACCGGCAACGAGAAGCCGTCCTGGGGAAACGATGTTTCCCACGAGGATCCAGCTCAAAGTATCAGTCATCGAACCCGTTGCGATAAGCGTGTCATACGTCAGATAAGTTGAATTGAA
>JANONN010000186.1:0-4086 GCA_031420835.1 Ignavibacteriales bacterium
AGGGATGGACTCCTCTTCATCGCGTAGAGGCACCACGATCGAAACAGCCACCCCCCGCGACGTACTTCGGGAATCGCTGGTCTTGATGTGGGGGGATTTCTTGGTGAGTGGCATCGGTCTGAAGGTAAGTTGCTTGACTCGAGGCCAAAGTAACAGAAAATCGAGGGAAATGCAAGGTAAGCGTTCTGGAGATTGGTTCTTTCTTCGATGCATTCCATTGAAATTCGGAACGCTCTTCGTTATATTGAAATCCACCCAGCGGATGCAACACAATGCATGATCACCCCAAAGAAATCTCTCGGCCAGAACTTTCTGCGCGATGCCAACATCGCTCGCAAGATCGTTCGAACCATCCATGTGCAACCGACAGATATTCTTCTGGAAATAGGACCTGGTCAGGGAGCGCTCACGAAATACCTCGTGGGGATCTGCAAGAAAACCATCGGGGTTGAAATCGACGATCGCGCGGCACAATTGCTGCGCGAGATGTTTGGCGGTCAACTGGAGCTGCTTCAGACCGACATCTTAGAGGTTGATCTGGGGCGGCTCGCGGCCAATGAACATGCACGAATTCGAATCGTCGGCAACATTCCGTACTACATCACGAGCGAGATTCTTTTCTGGATGTTTGAACAGTGGGAGTCCGTCTCCGACGCAACCCTCATGATGCAACTCGAAGTCGCCCAACGTCTGTGCAGCAAGCCGAAGAGAAAGGAGTACGGAATTCTTTCTATCGCAACTCAGTTCTATTCGGAACCTGAAATTCTGTTCAAGGTTTCCCGCAATGCGTTTTTCCCACGACCAGACGTTGATTCAGCTCTTGTCCGGCTTGTGTTGAAACAAGTTGTTCCCGAATGCAATCGCGAATTTTTTCATCATCTTGTCCGATCAACATTTGGAAAGCGAAGAAAGACGCTCCGGAATGGACTTCGGTCAATCGGTTTTGATGATCAAGTTCTCATGAAGCTTCCCGCTGATCTTGGGCGGAGAGCGGAAGAACTTTCAGTGAACGAATTCGTGGAACTATCCAAAATGCTCGAACCGTTTAACAACTCTCTATGACAATGGTGGAACAAGAAGAACATAACGAAGAAACCACAACGTCTTCGCGTCAACTCATTGTGGTTGATAACGAATTGATGGCTGACTTGGAGGAGTTGGTTCGCTCCCGTTCGGACTTCCTCGTGTTGAATATCCTCCAGGATATTCACGCAGGCGACATTGCACATATTATCAACAGGCTCGACGTGGAGGATGGGGAGTACGTCTTTGGACTCTTGCCAGATGATCTTGCCAGCGATGTCCTTTCGGATCTTGATGAAGTTCACCGTGAACATCTGTTACTGAAGTTGCCGGAAGAGCGGCTTCAATCCATTGTCAAGGAAATGGATTCGGACGATGCGGCGGATCTTGTCGGGAAGCTCTCGCAAGAGAAGGCGGAAGAGATTCTTGAGACGATGGATGTTCAAGATTCGTCGAATGTCGAGGAGTTGTTACGATATGATGAAAACACGGCCGGCGGTATCATGGCGAAAGAAATCGCCGTGGCGCACAAGACTGATACAGTCAAGAAAGCAATCCGCGAAGTGCGACGCATGGCCAAGCAAAATGCCCACGTGTATAATGTGTATATCGTAAATGATGATGGAATCCTTATCGGTGCTGTTCCGATTCAACAGCTTCTGCTCTTTGCGCCAAATAAACGCATTGGCAAAATAATGGATGCAGAACCGTTGAGCGTAACGACGGACGTTGATCAAGAACAAGTGGCGCAGATCTTCAAGAAGCATGATATCGTGTCGTTGCCCGTGACCGATCATGCCGGGAAACTCCTTGGTCACATCACAGTGGACGATATCGTGGATGTGTTGGTCGAAGAGCACGAAGAAGACGTTGCACGCATGGTCGGTTCGGATGCCGATGAGATGGAGAGGCGCTCACCGTCCAAAGTCGCTATGCTCCGCTTACCGTGGATATTGATGACGTTGTTCATTCAGCTTATTGCGGGAGTTGTGATCCACAAGTTCGATCAGACACTCACACAGGTGATACTCCTCGCTTCTTTCATGCCGATCATTTCCGCTCTTTCCGGAAACACGGGACTTCAAGCGGCTGCGGTGATTGTTCGCGGACTGGCCACCGGTCACGTCCAAATCAATCGGTGGAAAGATCTCATCGCGCGTCAACTTCAAACAACCATCATTCTGGGTGGGGCGTGTGGTATCATTCTCGGTTTCATCGGCGGAGTTTGGCATGGAACTGTTGCGTTCGGTGTGATAGTTGGTATGTCGATGTTTCTTTCCATCAACATCTCCGGGGTGATCGGATCTGCCACGCCCCTCCTTTCCAAGAGGCTCGGATTTGATCCTGCCATCACCGTCGGGCCATTCGAGACTGCGTTTCAAGACGTCATCGGTATTACCGTATTCCTCTCGATCGCCACGGCCGCGCTACGGTGGCTCTAACTTCCACGGTTCCAAATCGAACGACAATCAAGATGAAACTTCGTCAATATCTTGCCGCTCTTGCCCCTGCTGATGTCGTGACGATCTCCTTTTTGCTTTTCCTCACTCTTCTGAACATAGTTTTTCAAACAAGAGTTGAGCAATGGTGGATCCTCGTTTCCATTAATCTGGCAGTCATCTGTTTCATCACGATGCTTGCCTTCCATGCTGAAACCAAGCGCACACAACTTTGGGTCGGCCTTCATCGATGGTATCTCTATGTTGCGGTGCTCGGTGCCTTCAAAGAAATCTATCTGATGGTGCATCCCATCCATCCGATTGATTACGACGACTTGTTTATTGCCATTGACTTCTGGATGTTTGGAGTCAACCCGACACAGTGGATCTTTCAGTTTGCTCATCCGATTATTACTGAAGTCTTGCAGATTGCGTACTTTTCGTACTACATCATCTTTATTATTCTGGGCGTTGAACTCTATAGGCGATACTCAATAGAGAAATTCGACAGCGCGGCGTTCATGATCGTCTATGGCTTCTATCTTTCTTATTTGGGCTATTTTCTGTTGCCCGGGGTCGGGCCTCGATTTACGCTGCACGATTTCGCAGCGACCGATCTTGAACTGCCAGGGTTATTTCTGGCGGAACCGTTTCGTCATTTCATCAATTGGGCCGAGTCGATTCCGGCAAACGTTCCCAACCCCGCGGACTTTGTGCAGCGTGACGTCTTCCCAAGCGGGCATACTCAACTTGCCATGGTTGTGACATACCTTGCGTTTGAGAACCGTGTCAGAAGTCGTTGGCTCATAACGATCATTACATTGCTCATGATCATCGGAACCGTTTATCTGCGCTATCATTACGTGATAGATCTCGTGGCAGGCAGTGTTTTCTTTTGGTTCACAATCTGGAGTGGGAGGAAGCTTGAATTGTGGTGGAACAGGAAACGCACAAGGATAGGAAAGACACGCACGACATGATCAATTGGCTGGAGGGATGATGTTGTGTTCCCCTGCCTTTTTCGCCAAAAAAGTCGTACGTTGGTGAAACTTATGACTCAAGAACAAATACTCAAGGAACTTGAATCGTTGGCCCATGCCAGCGGCATTACTCTGCGCTATGAGAAAGGCGATTTTGAAGGGGGCTTCTGCGTTCTGAAGACGGAACGAATGATTGTCGTAAACAAGAAAATCGCAACCGACAAACGAACGAGTATGATCGCGCAAGGTCTCGCTGAGATTGGAATTGATGAAGTTTTTCTTAAGCCAGCTGTGCGGGAGTTCATTGAAGATGAGCTCGCTCGTCTTGGCTCTCAGCAAGAGAGTGATCGAATCGTAGAATGATCCTGTCCGCAAACTTCCGTAACGTCGAATAAGTATGAGAATCCTTGTTCTCAACGGACCCAACTTAAATCTTCTCGGAAAACGTGAGCCGGAAATCTACGGGACGCTCTCGTTGTGGGACATTGAGGATCGGTTGAAGAAGAAGTTTCCGGATGTGCAATTCGAGTTCATCCAATCGAACAGCGAGGGTTCACTCATTGATGCATTGCACAAAGCGTTCAAGAGGGAATTCGATGGTGTTGTGCTGAATCCCGGAGCGTATGCCCACTATTCGTACGCCA
>JANONN010000187.1:0-9171 GCA_031420835.1 Ignavibacteriales bacterium
CGATACCCCGATATGCTCCGTTCTCATAATTGCTCGTTTGTGCAGCCGCGATGCCAGCCACCGGTGTGCCATGGCCGTACACGTCGAACGGGGAGTTATCAGTATCGTAGAAATCCCAGCCGACAAGGTCATCAACGAACCCGTTGCCGTCATTATCCACGCCATCAAGGTCTCCACCTTGCGCTACTGGTGTGAAGTCAGGCCTGCCGTTCCCATTACGATCTTCTGCCGGGTTCACTCGGATATTTCCGTCAAGGTCTTCGTGGGTGTAGTCCGTTCCCGAATCAATTATTGCGAGGAGTACAGAAGTGTTTCCCGGCGTAATGTCCCACGCGGAGGGCATGGAAATCTTCGGCAAGTTCCATTGATTAGAATACAACGGATCGTTAGGCGTTGCGTGAAACTCACCTATCGCATCAAACTCGACGTAATCAAACAAGGGATTTCCTGCAATTACTGTGGCAACGGCAAAGGGATCCTGCGGCGCGTTCACTCTGATCACATAGTATCCACCAAAGAGCTCATCCGAAACCACCCGGATATTCTGAATACCAGCGCGAGAAAAGTCAAACCTTCTCACATCCCTCCGATCTTTCAATCGAACAATCAAACGCTCCGGAACGATCGGGTCCCCCTTTTGAGCTGCGAAGAAGCTATACCATCGTCCCTGGACGAAACGATATTCTCTCTCCCCGAGATTGAAACTCTGGCCTTGCGCCTGCACCGCTTCAAGAGCGATGAACATCAACGCGATCATCGACAGTGAGCGAAGCGCCGCCCTTAGCAGGAAGTTTACGTTTCCGTTCATCTCACACCTCCTTTTTTGGTTTTGTGAAAAATTATGGTTTGAACTGATAAATACCGCTTTCAGTGGCAACATAAAAACTCTCTCTCGTATCGTCCCAGAGCATATCCAATACCTGAGTCTCATTCGGACTTTGAATCTCTCGCCATGTTTTCCCAGCATCAAATGTTTCGATTATCGTTTTTCCGGCTGCAGCCCACAAATGATTGCGGTCTCTCGGATCGGAAAGGATTGCTCTGAAAAATGCCCCGTGACGGTGAGTCATTAATGAAACGATCCATGACTCACCACTGTCTGTCGTTTTGATCATGGCTCCTTGCATACCGACGTAGACAACATTAGGATCCAAAGGATCTAGGGCTATGCTATAGACTGCGTTATCCACTGGAACAACGCGAGAAAGTTCAATGTAGGTCCATGTATTCCCCGCGTCACTGGAAAAAGACAATAGTGGACCGAAGAAAAAATTCTCGCCGCCTAACCAAAGCATACCATGCTGACGCGGATGAGACACAAAGACATAGACATTACCAGCTATGTCGCTATGAGAGATGCCACCGTGCCAGCTTGAGCCCCAATCTGTACTACGCCATACACGCGGACCTGCGCCGATAACTGAAGGTAGACGCTGGAGAAATCTCTGGATACGGTTCAAATATCTGGACGAATTGACGAAGAATTCCAATCCGCTGTCGGCTGGAGCCCAACTGTTGCCGGCATCAAACGAACGATAGACCCCATAATCTGTCGCCTGATCAGGCTGAAATGCTACGAGTATCCAGTCGGGATTCAGTGGTTGGATCAGGACGTGCTGCACTCCACGATTGAAGTATCTTCCCAAACTGGTATCCGCCAACCCAAGATATTGCCATTGAGAGCCTGGCTGCCGAATATTTTCTCTCCACAGTCCATCCGACCCGCCACAGACATACAGGTACGGTTCAGCCAGCACAAGCCGGAGGGCGAGCTTGTCCTCAAAGCCAAGGGATTCCCATTGTCCATTTCCTGACCCCGTGCCGCTATCCTTGCAACCAAATTGGAAGAACAAGCCCGCTGTAGCAACGACTGTAAGTACTCGAAGAACTTGTCTCATCGAAACTCCTTGCTCATATCTCGGAAAAATGTCTCTGCAACTGGAAACCAACACTCACTTCATGCGGTCATTCTTCATAAATTTACGAATCATGAATGCAAACAAAAATTCCCGATCCCAGAAGAGCACAACAGCACACTCATGCTATGCGCTTCTGAAATCGGGAATCTGGTTGTAGAGAAATGGTTTCACCCTAAACTCCATACACTGTTTCTCTTTGCGTCTGTGCCTAAGATCAGCAAAAAGCTGGTGAGTGTCAAGGCCAAAAAGTTCTTTGCACCATCGTTTACTCTCCCTCCCCACCCCCAAAAAACAAAAACCCCAACGCTCGTACGCCGAAGGCGTACTCGTACCGCTGAGACGTCGGGGTTTTGCTTGGAACAAAAACAATCATCTTTTTCGTTGCGCTTTCCTGCTTCGAAGGGTACATTGGGCTTCGCTTTTCCACGAAGCCTCGGGAGGTTCCATGCAATTGCTTGACTGGGTAATCGTCATTCTCTATTTCGTAGCAAGTGCTGCAATCGGAGTTTATTACACGAAGCGGGCAGGAACCAACGTGCATGAGTTTTTCCTGTCGGGACGAAATCTCCCTTGGTGGCTTGCCGGTACATCTATGGTTGCAACGACGTTCGCCGCCGATACTCCACTGGCAGTCACCGAACTCGTTGCAAAGAATGGCATCGCGGGGAATTGGCTCTGGTGGTCCGCAGCGATCGGTGGGATGTTCACCGTCTTCTTCTTCGCACGACTCTGGCGCAGGGCAGGCATCATGACAGATGTTGAGTTTGTGGAGCTTCGTTATTCCGGAACACCGGCAGCGTTTTTGCGCGGCTTCCGGGCGCTCTATCTCGGCATCTTTATGAACTGCATCATCATGGGATGGGTCAATCTCGCCATGGCTTCAATTCTTGAAGGAATGTTTGGAATTCCAAAGGAACAAGTGTTGCTCTATGTTGCCTTTGCGCTCATTGTCACAGCAGCGTACTCCGCTCTCTCAGGGTTGTGGGGCGTTGCAGTGACGGACGTTTTTCAATTTGTGCTGGCAATGGTCGGCACAATTGTTCTGGCGATCGTTGTGCTGGATCTGCCGCAGATCGGCGGGATTGCCGGTCTCCTGCAGCAATTGCCGGATTGGAGCGTGAGGATGCTTCCTGCGATATCAGAAGTATCCGTTGAAAACATTGGGACGACGTTTTCACTTACGATCGGAGCCTTTATCGCATTCGTTGGAGTACAATGGTGGGCATCGTGGTATCCGGGTGCCGAGCCGGGGGGTGGTGGCTACGTGGCACAGCGGATGATGTCTGCAAAAGACGAGAAGCACTCACTCTTTGCTACATTGTGGTTCACGATCGCTCACTACTGCGTTCGACCCTGGCCCTGGATTATCGTTGGATTGGCGTCGCTGGTGCTCTATCCACATCTGGGCCCGGATGAGAAGCGTCTTGGATACGTGTATGCGATGCGCGATTTTCTACCTACAGGACTACGGGGAATGCTCGTGGCGTCGTTCTTCGCGGCGTTCATGTCCACGATAGCCACACAGCTTAACTGGGGCACTTCCTACATCATCAATGACTTCTACAAACGGTTCGTCCATCCGGAAGCAGAAGAGAAGCGTCTCGTACGGGTTTCTCGATTCACAACAATCGGACTGATGATTCTCTCGTTGCTGACAACAATCTTCATGGATACCATCTCCGGTGCATGGTCGTTCATTCTCGAAGCAGGTGCAGGACTTGGCCTTGTATTAATACTACGATGGTTTTGGTGGAGGGTGAATGCTTGGAGCGAGATCGTAGCGATGATCGCACCGTTCGCTGCATATGCGTTCGTTAAATACCGAATGGACATTCAATTCCCGGAAACCCTTTTTCTTATTGCCGGCGTGACGACCATTTCGTGGATTGTCGCTACGATGTTAACGAGTCCGGTCGATCAGCAACATCTCGTGAATTTCTATCGTCGAGTTCATCCCGGTGGTTTGGGATGGAAAAAGATAGCTCGCCTCGTGCCAGAGGTTCAGGGTGACACACAGTATCGCGGGCTTTTCTTCAATTGGATTCTCGGTGTCATTCTCATCTATATGATGTTGTTCGGCGTTGGGAACATCATCCTTCAAGAGTATTTGGTTGGCACAGCTTGCATTGTTATAGGGACAGTTGCTGCGTTGCTCATCTATCGGGATCTTTCCAAACGCGGGTTCGGGACCTTGGTTCGATGAGGCATCCCTGATCTATCTGAAATGAAAATTTCGTCATTAGGCTTTCGAAACTCGAATCCTTATATTTCCCTCGCTGTTACTCCATTCCTCGTACCTAACATGTGCCTATGAAAACTCAGTCGAAGCTTGCTCTCATATTCCTTTTTGCCGTCGGGGTGGCTCTCGTGCTTTTCTTCGTACTCACCCCAACGGAAGTTGACACGCTCTATGTCAATGGTCGCATCTACACTCTGAATGAATCCAACGAAGTTGCTGATGCTATGGCGGTCCGTGGAGAACGGATCATCGCAGTTGGAAAGAGCGACCGGTTGAGAGTTCGTGCCAAGGAGGTCGTCGATCTTGGTGGGAAGACGGTAATGCCCGGCTTTATCGATGCCCACGCTCACTTGTTCAGTCTTGGTCTCTCAAGACTAACAGTTGATCTTGTCGGGGCAACTTCGGAAGGCGACGCGTCGGCGCGAGTTGCTGAGCGAGTTGCGAGTTCACCGCCCGGCCAGTGGATTCGCGGGCGCGGATGGGACCAAAACGATTGGCCCACGAAAAGATTCCCAACTCATGCAACTCTTGATCGTGTATCTCCGCAGAATCCAGCATATCTGAATCGAATTGACGGGCACGCTTGCTGGGTCAACAAAAAAGCGTTGGCGATCGCAGGAATCACAAAGGAAACCGCAGACCCTCCCGGCGGCAGGATCATACGAGACGCGCAGGGAAATCCCACCGGCGTGTTCATTGATGCAGCGATGGCTCTGATTGCAAGTCACCTTCCGCCATTGACGGATGAAGAAGCCAACGATGCTATGAATATGGCTATCCGGGAATGTTTGAAATACGGCATCACATCGGTGCATGACATGGGGGTTGATTTGCGTGAGATTGAGATAATGAAGCGTGCCATTGACGAAGAAAGATTTCCGTTTCGAATTTATGTGGCCATCGGCGGAGTCGGAGAGACATGGGATCACTTTTTGAAAACCGGCCCGATCATTGGACATCAAGACAGACTGACGGTGCGGGCGATCAAACTGTACATTGATGGTGCTCTCGGGTCGAGGGGCGCAGCGCTGATCGAACCGTACAGTGACGATCCGGAAAACCGTGGGTTGACACTCACGTCCGATGCCGATTTCAAGAGCACAGTTTTGCAGGCGTTGGAAAGCGGATTTCAGGTGTGCACACATGCGATCGGCGATCGTGCCAACAACTTAGCCTTGAACGGTTATGAGGCGAGCCTTCAGCAACATCCTGTCAACGATCATCGTCTTCGCATTGAACATGCTCAAGTACTGGACTTGAATGATATTCCAAGATTCAAGCAACTTGGTGTCATTCCGAGCATGCAGCCGACACACTGCACATCCGACATGTACTGGGCGGAAGCGAGGCTCGGTCCCGAGCGCGTGAAGGGAGCGTATGCATGGCGTTCTCTCTTGAATACCGGCACCATCATCTGTGGTGGTTCTGATTTTCCAGTGGAGAATCCGAATCCATTGGCTGGTATCTACGCTGCTGTTTCCCGTCAAGATCAACAAGGGAGACCGAAGGATGCGACCGACGTTATACGCTCGTTCCAGTTGAGCCGTGAAGGATTAACAGATTCCAAGTCGTTCGAAAGGGGATGGTATGGTGATCAAAGGATGACGCGTGAGGAAGCCCTCAGGGCTTTTACGATTTTGGCGGCGTACGGAGCGTTTGAAGAGAAAGACAAAGGCTCTCTGGAACGGGGGAAGCTTGCCGACTTCGTGGTACTTTCGAATGACATCATGACCATCCCTGGCCCGGAGATTTTGAAGACTCATGTTGAAATGACCTATGTGGGCGGGAAACGAGTCTATCACCGAAACGATAAGTAAGAATTCGACGGTTCATTTGATCGATATTACATGCATTCGTTCTTGTTGTTTTTCCTACAAAAAGTTCTTAAGTTCGTGACACTCACGAAACGGAAAGGTTAGGTTTAAGACAAAGGATGCCTTACAAGGTGCTCGTTGCCGATGACGACGAAGGGCAGCGCAAGTCCCACGGCTTTGCATTCGAAGTCGCGACAGCGATTCTCGAAGATGAAATTGCCATTGTGGAGACGGCGAATAGTGTAGAGACGTGGGCCAAGCTCAAAGCTGAGACATATAATCTCATTATCCTTGACAACGACTTTAAGGATACAAACCTGAAAGGGCATCTTCCTGGGATTGCGCTTCTGCAACTTGCCCGTCGCGAGGGAGTAAATCGTGCCACCCCGATCTTCTTCTGTAGTGCAGATGCCTACGACACACTGAAGACGATGGTTGAAAAATTCGGCGGTGTGTACCTTCCAAAGGTCGGTTATGATATCGAAAAAGTGGCACAACTCTTCTCGGATAAACTGAAGAAGTAGCCGCTTGCGATTCGTGAATCTTTGTGCAAAGTCACCATGTGGTGACTTTTTTCGTTTCTGGCTCTCCGGATCCTCCCCCATCTTGCGCTTTCCTCCAAAAAGTTCTACATTTTGCAAGCAGTACTCATCGATCTCTCTGGAGTTCCCCATGTACGAACGAAGCTTGAACGAAGCAGAACGGATTCTCGCCGCTGATCGAGACATTATCGTTCCTATCAAGAAAGTGTGGCAACTGGTGGCGCGTCACGGGAAAGAGCAAGACTTTGAAGTCCCAGCGTTCGTTGACTTTGAGACCATGCTCGAAGCCGACCCTCGTTTTGAATTTATGTCGTCGCCACAAGAAATATTTGGAGAAGGGGAAGAAATTCAGCCCGCTGAACAGAAAGAAGAAGACGCGGAGATGGAGCGGCTCGGATTTTATTCCGGTGACCGCATCAAGCTTAAACGAATCGAGCTCACCCCCCAATTGATTGGCGGAGTGATTCGCCGAAAGGTCGATCGAACCATGGAGGCGCTCACAGAGGCCTGGGATCTGCGGCCCAAAGAAGATCAGGAGACCGAAGATCAGTTGCTTGAGATTCTTGCCCGCACTCAGCGCCTGCAACGGGAAGTGAAGGAGACTTTCTCTGACGAAAAAATGAAACGTATTGAGAAGGCAATTACGAAAAAGAAGGGGAAAGGGAGAACCAACTCCAAGAAGAAACGCAGCACGGTCACCAACAAAGCCAAGAAAGCTGGCCGGCCTGCCCGACTACATCGTTCAGGCGGGCGAGTTTCAGCGAAGAAGATCCGGGCTCCGCGAAAACGTGGACGATCAAAGTGAAGTTAAAACAAGAAACCCGTGTCTGGACTGTGCGTGACCTGATGAAGGTCTGCATCGATCTTCTCCAGAAGAAAGGGATCGACGAAGCCCGGTTGAACGTTGAGCTTCTCCTCGCTCACGCCCTCCAATGTCCGCGTATTAACCTCTACACCAATTTTGACAAACCACTCAGTAAAGAAGAACTCCGATCGTTTCGAAGTCTGTTTGAGCGCCGTTTGAACAGAGAACCAGTTCAGTACATCATCGGCTCGACGGGCTTCATGGGTCTCCAATTTACCGTTGACCCGCGAGTGCTCATCCCGCGTCCGGAGACGGAAACCCTCGTCGAGCAGGCAATGCTGGTCTGGCGGCATTCACAGGATCAACCGTTGACCATTCTTGATATTGGAACCGGGAGCGGCAACATTGCCGTAAGTCTTGCGAAATTCTGCAAGAACTGTTCGGTGATTGCATTAGACCTTACAGATGAAACGCTTGAGGTTGCGCGGATCAACGCAGAACGGAACAGCGTCTCAGACCGAATCACATTTGTTAAGATGGATGTGTTTGAACCTGTGGATCAGTTGCTCTTGCGGCGGTTTGATCTTCTCGTCAGCAATCCACCGTACGTATCGAAGGTAGAGTACGAAACAGTAAGCATGGAAATTCGCAGGTTCGAGCCAAAGGAAGCGGTCAGCGACGGCAGTGATGGACTCGAATTCTATCGGCGACTCGTTGAACTCAGTCCCTACCTTCTCATTGATGGCGGAACCATTATCGCTGAACTGGGATTCGGACAGGAGCAAGCCATCTCAGAAATGATGCACAACGCGGACTTTCACTACATTACTGTTGTCCCCGACTTACAAGGGGTCCCACGAGTTATCAGTGCAAAGGTTCGTGCAAAGACGCGCAACCCCGGTCCCGAATACGGGATAAACTGATTCATTCCATCCCATGCGTGCGCTCATCCAAAGAGTGAAGCGATGCACTGTTTCAATTGATGGTCAACCATTCAGCAAGATCAACGCGGGCATGCTTGTGCTGCTTGCGGTAAAGAAAGGTGACACGAGAGAAGATGCTCACTATCTGGCAGAACGATGTTGCGCACTTCGAGTGTTTGATGATGCAGAAGGGAAGATGAATCTTTCGGTGAAAGACATCGGCGGTGAATTGATGATCGTCTCACAATTCACGTTGTATGGGGATACGCGAAAAGGAAACCGTCCGAGTTACAGTGAGGCAGCAGCACCGGAACTGGCTGAACGACTCTACACGGACTTCATCACCGAATCTCAGCGCGTCCTTGGGCACGATAAAGTGTCGAGCGGACAATTTCGCGCCATGATGCAAGTTGAGCTTGTGAATGATGGTCCGGTTACTGTAATGATCGAAAGCAAAGGAACGCAGAATGGATAGGGATGCTGATGCCAATCCGTTTCAATATGGCGGTGTCGTAACGGAAGAAAGCTTTTGCAACCGCAAGAAAGAACTTGCAGAAGTACTCAGGGTGATGGAAAACAGCGGGCGAGCTTTCCTTTATTCGGAACGTCGTTTCGGCAAGACTTCCCTTGTTCAATTGGCATTGAAGAAACTCAAGAAGAAACGTAACTACTCAGCATGTGTGTCAATAACGCCGTTTGGTAATAGACGATGCGGGCAAGTTGAACTCCTGACGGAGTTCCTTCTTCCTGGTTTGGTTCTTGTTATCCCGATGTAAAACATCGGGACGACTCCTACGGAGTCTTTCCGAAAAACGAGTCAGCATTGCCAATCCCGTAGGGATTGCACGTTTGTAGTTCAGAACAACCAATAGAGTTTAGAACCCCGTAGGGGTTCTACTGCCATAGAATATGTATGCTGAGTAGTTACG
>JANONN010000188.1:0-2823 GCA_031420835.1 Ignavibacteriales bacterium
CGTAGGAATGAACCAGTTTCCCCTCGTGTGGATGAACTATGACACTGCCGTTTCGGTAGAGAGCTTCCTCGCTCAACAGATCTCCTTGCAGGTGATCAACGCGCTTGTGCTGGGAATTCTCCTCACCATTTCGTTCATGGCAGCAGAGAGTCTTTCGCGCAAGGCATTTCCGCACCACATTCAGCAATGGAAATTGTGGTCGCCACAGATCGCCAGCTCCAACGCAGTCTTAGGAAGGACGCTCGCCGGTTATCTTCTGGTGGGAGTCTTCTTCGCTTACGAAGTCGTTCTCTACTTCATTGGAACAAAATGGCTTGGGTGGTGGACGCCTTCCGACATTCTCTTTCATCCCGACGTTCTTGCGACCTATCTACCGTGGCTCACTTCAATTGGCATCTCCGCGCAAGCCGGATTCTGGGAAGAAAGTCTCTTTCGTGCTGTTCCGTTGGCCGGAGCGGCATTGCTTGGCGATCGTTTCGGCGGAAGGAAATGGTGGATCGTCGGAGCGATGATCGTTCAGGCGTTGATCTTCGGCGGCGGACACGCAGGGTACGCCAATCAACCTGCATATGCGCGCGTTGTTGAGTTGATCATCCCTTCCCTCATGTTCGGCGGCATCTATCTCCTTTTCGGATTGCTTCCGGCTATCGTTCTTCACTTCGCGTATGACGTTGTTTGGTTTGCTCTTCCGTTGTTTGTTTCATCAGCTCCCGGTGTTTGGGTCAATCAGGTTCTGGTTGTTCTCTTCACGTTTGTTCCGCTTTGGATCGTGCTTGCCGCGCGGTACCGGGCGAAACTGTGGACTGCAATTCCAGAAGACGCACTCAACCGTTCATGGAATCCCCCTCCTCAAGTCGAATCGAAACAGGTTGAAGCTGAAACGAAAGAAGATCAACCGATCGTTGCAGCGGTTCGTTATCTTCCTATCCTCGGGTTCGTTGCACTCGTTGCATGGGTGAACCTCACGACCTTTCAGGCAAATTCCCCACCGCTGAACGTGTCCAGATCGGAAGCGATCGCGCTTGCACAGCAAACAGTGAAGGATCGAGGCATCGAGCTTCCTTCGACGTGGAAGGTTCTGACTTCAATAGCCGGCAATGCGGGAGAAGATGACCGTTTCGTGTGGCAAACGATGGGACATGAAACGTACGATGCACTGATGGGAGAACATCTCACGCCGCCGCACTGGAAAGTTCGCTTCGTCCGGTTTGAGGGTGATGTTGCCGAGCGTGCGGAAGAGTATAATGTCTTCATCAATGGGAAAGGGGAAGTGTTCCGGTTCCTCCATCAATTGCCGGAAGATCGTGAAGGTTCAACGATCGCTGAACAAGATGCACGAATCCTGGCGCACTTAACACTAAGCGGACTTTGGAAAGTTGAAGCCGCAAAACTGAAGGAGGTTTCCGCCGTTCCATCGAAATTGAAAAATCGAACCGATTGGACATTCACATTTGCAGACACGACGCGGTACCAATTGAAGGAGGAGGGTGAGGCGCGAATTGCGGTGAGCATTGCAGGCGACAAGGTGGCGGATGCCAACAAGTTCGTGCATGTACCGGAGGAGTGGTCGCGCCGTGAGCGAGATGCCCGAACGATCCCCGGCATCATTCAAACCGGCAGTACGGTTGTGAATGTTCTCCTGGTGGTCGCTGCTGTGATCCTCGCAATAGTTCGATGGAGCAAGAAGAAGTTCTCGGTGTCGATCTTCCTTGGGCTCTTCGGGGTTCTTTTCCTAACGAGTGCAGTCAACATAGCGAACGGTTTTCCAGGGCTGGAGGCGAACTTTTCAACCGCGCAGCCGTATTTGACGCAACTCTTCATCTTCCTGGGGGTTTCTAGTGTCGGGTTGATCTTGCTCTCCGCAAGCATCGGACTTGTCGGCGGACTCGTTCATCCGTGGAAAGAACATCGCCAGCTCTTTCCAACGACATTATCGTGGACAACAGGAATTTCATTGGGGATCATTTTCGCTGCGCTTGCTGGTGGACTTTCTGCTCTCGACGCGTCGAAGTCCACAACGTGGGCAACCTATGATCTGCTGAATACCTATGTGCCAGTCGCGGATTCCATCGTTGATGCAATCGCGCAGGTGCTGACACGGACGATGATCCTTCTTTTCATCTTCATCGGAATTGATCGCTTGTCCGGCGGCTGGCAGAAACGAATCCCACTTGCGGCTGCATTGTTGGTGCTCTACGGCTTTGTTCTTGCAGGGGGACGAACACCAGAAAGTATCCTCACCTGGTTTGTGGTAGGACTCGGCCTTGGATTGTTCCTCCTCGCAGCCTACGTATATTTCCTCCGGTTTGATGCGAGCGTTGTTCCGATTGCGGTTGGGACTATGGCAATACTCGGGATTCTGAGACAAGGATTGTTCAACGCCTATCCGGAAGCGATGTTGGCGGCGGTGCTCGCGGGGGTGGTGATGCTTGGAACGGCGTGGCTGGTTCATGCGCGGATAAGGTAGGTTGAATTATTTGGTTGTGAGTTGCAATTGCCCACTGTCGTGGGACAGGCCCCTCACTATTTTATGAAAGGAGTGACAGATGAAAAACATTTTCCGATTTATCCGCTTTCTTTTTGGCGGACTTGTCCGCTGTGGCGGATTCCTATTTGTGGTGTTTTGCCTATTCACCACTACGAATCCATTGCATGGCCAATGGATCCAAACCAATGGACCCTACGGCGGCTACGTTACTTCCTTTGCCGTCTCGGGCACGAATCTCTTTGCCGGGACTGATGGCGGCGTCTTTCTATCGACTAACAACGGCACAAGCTGGACTGCGGCGAGTACCGGCTTGACGAACACTTATATCGATGCTC
>JANONN010000189.1:0-2087 GCA_031420835.1 Ignavibacteriales bacterium
ACCCGTGGAAGGAGGAGAGGTTTTGGTAACCGGCCTATCAAAGATATTTGTCTTTTGGAAGAGGAATCTCTGTTTCTTGATCCTTCCTTTCTTTATCTTCGTTTCATCCTGTAGCTCCAGCGCACAAGTTTCTCCATTGGATCTCTCAAAACTCGACCCACCACTTCAAATCTTGATAAAACAAAGGGATCTCTCAGGCCCCTACGACATTGGCGTGCGAAGAGATGGATCGAAAGAGTACGGAGTGATTATTCAGACAAGCAACTCGGAAGAATTGCGATCACTTGGGATACAAATCGGGAGCGTTGTCGGTGGACTCGTCACTGCCCGTATGACAATCGGAGAATTGGAGAAAGTCGCGAGATTGCACTCAGTCAAGTCTATTCAAGCAAGTAAGATGGATTTTCCACATAACTAAATGGGAGGAGAAGTGAAGAAACAAATTCAGACTCGCACGACCGGCACGACTCGATTCCTCATCAGTATTCTTCTTCTCGCTGTGACGAGTGTCGTGAACGCTCAACCGTTGACTCAACCGGAGTTGCAGAAGATCCACCCTCTGTTCCAACTTGCCCTGGATGGGAAGGGACCAATATATGAGTCACAGCATCTATTGCGGAGCACGAGTGAGCCGGATCTTTTTGACGCGATTATCCACACAAACGACGCGTTCGCGTTACGGTCGAAAGGAATCCATCTCAACACCGCTTCGTCGAAGTTCGCAACCGCGCGACTCACGCTTCAGCAGATTCGAGAATTGACGAAGCTAAGCTCCGTTCAATTCATTGATCCCGGAAGTGTAAATTATCCGACACTCGACCTCAGCGTACCCGAAACGCAGGCGCATCTTGTTCATGCAGGCTTCGTCGGTGGTGTTCCGTACAAAGGTGCCGGCGTTATTGTTGTTATCTACGACACGGGGATTGACTGGACGCACGCTGATTTCCGACGAGCCGACGACCCCGCGAAGAGCCGCATTCTCGCGATCTGGGACCAAACCCTTGCTCCAGTGTCCAACGAAACATCGCCGGTGGGATTGAATTATGGTGTGGAATACACGCACGCACACATCAATGATGAGTTAGATGGCACGCCGCCAAACTTTGTGCGTGAGCGAGACATCAACGGTCACGGGACTCACGTTGCCAGCACTGCCGCAGGGAATGGTGTTGCAAGCGGCGGGAAGTATGTGGGGATGGCGCCAGAAGCCGATATTATTGTCATCAAAGGAGGCGACGCCAGCTTCTCTGAATCAAGAATCATTGACGGGCTTACGTACGCCCAGAACAAGGCAACGCAGTTTGGAAAGCCGGTCTTGGTGAACTTCAGCTTGGGTGGTCAGATCGGCCCGCACGATGGAACGAGATCATACGAGGTGGCGATTGATCTCTTTGCAGCGCAGGCGGGGCGGGCGGTTGTCGTATCCGCCGGGAATGACGGGGGAAGCCCAATTGCGGTCTCAAGACTTGTGCAAACAGGATCCACGACCAACTTTGAGATCTCTATCCCACGTTATGCGCCGACCGCCGGCATAAACAACGATCAGTTCTACTTGGATATCTGGCTACGTGATAGTATAAGTGTCTTTGTGAAAGTCATTTCGCCCGGCGGAACAGAGTATGCAATCGAGCCAAATAGCGCTGCTAAGGACTCGAACACGTCCGAAGGGAATCTCGCCCTTTCAAACTATGTTAGTCCATTGAACAGAGAACGGAATATTCAGGTGTATCTCCGCGATGCCCCCACGATTCCGGCGTCGGGCTGGTGGGTTGTACAATTGTCGGGTGCAAGCAAGAATGTTCAGGCCGACGCGTGGCTCGCCCTTCGTTCGTTCGGGGGACAGGCAGCAACGATCAACGGCGGATCGTTTGCAAAAACTGTCGCGATGCCGGGAACAGCGACCGATGCAATTACCGTCGGTTCGTACGTAACGAAGCCAGCATGGCCGACCGCGGACGGACGGTTCTTTGGATACATCGGTGGAGATAGAACATCATTCAGTTCAACATTCAGTAGTGTCGGGCCGACAAGGGATGGGCGACTCAAGCCAGAGATTTCCGCTCCGGGCCAAGGGATCACTGCGGCAC
>JANONN010000190.1:0-7915 GCA_031420835.1 Ignavibacteriales bacterium
CCAAGGGATTGGGTCCCGACCTTGGCATGAAAATCTCCACCGATCTGAAGAAATTGCTCTACTATGAACGCCAGGATGTTGGCGATTTTTGGATCGGTTCCTTAGAGTCAGGAACGACGCGCCAGATAACGTTCGACGACAGAAGAAAGTTTAATCCGCGCCTCTCGCCCGATGGAAAGCTTATCGCGTTTGAAATGTCTAGTGCAGACCCGCTCACCCCTTCGAATGCAATCTATGTGAGCAACCGTGACGGATCCAATCGAAGACAGCTTGCTTCAAGCCCCGGGATGCTTCTGTTCGGGCCCGATTGGTCTCCCGACGGTTCGCGAATCTCGTATGTTGCCTATAATCCCGCGCTTCCGTTCGATTCTTCCGGCGCGACGAAGACGTATGTGATCGATGCCGTGAGGGCCGGTGCTCCGAAGCTTATCGCCGACGGATGGCCGGACGCTTGGCTTAATACAGACAGCTTGCTGCTGAACAAGGGTGGAAAAACCTGGATCGCGTCGCTCGCCACCGGACAAGTGAATCAGTTCTTCGAAGACTCGACGAATGCCTTTCCCGTGCCCGGCGGAAAGTATGTTCGATACGTTGATCTTCGCAAATCGTACGCAGATACAACTTGGATCGTTGAGGTGGATGCATCGTTCAAACGGAAGGGGACAGCGCGGAGACTTTACGGTCGGAAAGACGGGTTTAAGCGGTTTATGGGATCCCCGTCGAGAGATTTCTTGATTCTCAAGAACGCTGCAGGAAAATTATTAAAGGTGTGGATAACAACCGGCAAGGAAGAGCCGATCCCCGGTACGTTCTCTAACATCGATAATGCGGGGAATTTTTCTCTGAATCCGGGAACGAACGAATTCACCTACCAGATAAATCGAACAAAGGGAAAGCTGGTGATGATAGAGAATTTGTTTAAATGAGGAACTGAGATGATAGGACAAATCCCGAAGGGATCACTTCGTTGACAATTTCTCATTATCACATCCTTGAAAAATTCCCCCACACAGACGGCGGACAAGTCGGCGAGGGTGGGATGGGGGTGGTTTATAAAGAACAGGATACAAGGTTAGACTGCCTCGTTGTGCTGAAGTTTTCCCCGAAGGGGAAAGATATTCCAACCGATGGCAGCGCCCTCGGTTATCAACGAACAGAACAAAGTTAGTTACCCTGAAGGGGTTACATAATGGAGGGAATATGCCACACAGGAAGAGCATCATAGAAAAAAGACCTTTCAAGATGAGTATCGGGCGTTCTTGAAAGAGTATGACGTCGAGTATGATGAACGGTACGTCTGGGATTGATGTGATGTCACCCCTTTGGGGTTTGGGATCATTCTGTTTTTCTTGGGACGGGGCGGTGCCCCGACCTTAAATATGCGACCCCTTCAGGGTCGACAACTTCGAGGAGTACAATATGATCCACCCAAAAGATGGCGGACAAGTTGGCGAGGGCGGAATGTCCGACAATCACCCACGAACGCTTTGTGTGAGTGGATGTGATTTTCAGGATCCCGCTGCTTTTCAAGCGGGAGGCGTTGTCGGCAAAATATTATCCAAGGAGTCTTTATGATCGGACAAACAATATCCCACTATCCCGCTAAGAAACAGCGGGACGCCAAAAGACGGCGCAAGATTCTCGAGAAACTTGGCGAGGGCGGAATGGGCGTCGTTTACAAAGCTCAAGACACCAAGCTCGATCGTCTCGTGGCGCTGAAGTTCGTTTACGACGCCCTGTCCCGACTGCACATCGTCGGAACGTCCCCCTTCGCAAGGGGGACAAAGTTGGCCGTGCGCGCAAGTCTTTTTCCCCTTCAAAAGGGGAAAACACAAAAGGGGTCAGCCTTGGAGAGGAGACAAATATGATCGGACAAACTATATCACACTACAAAATTCTGGAGAAGTTAGGCGAGGGCGGAATGGGTGTGGTGTACAAAGCCCAGGACACCAAGTTAGATCGTATGGTGGCTATAAAGCTCTTGCCGCATCATCTCACTGCGAACGAAGCCGAGCGAGCGCGTCTGTTGCAGGAAGCGAAGGCGGCGGCGACACTCAATCATCCCAATATCTGTGGGATCCACGCTCTTGGCGAGCACGAAGGGCAGCAGTTCATCGACATGGAATTTGTCGATGGGGTGACGCTGCGAAAGAAACTCGAACAGCAACCTATCAAGATCGGCGATGCGATTACATACGCCGTTCAGATTGCCGATGCCCTTCAAGAAGCTCACAGCAAGGGAATCGTCCACAGGGACATCAAGGCGGACAACGTGATGATCAATGTCCGCAACCAGATCAAGGTGATGGATTTCGGCTTGGCAAAGCTCAAGGGTACGCTGAAACTTACTCGTTCCTCAAGCACGGTAGGGACGCTGGCCTACATGCCGCCGGAACAAATTCATGGCGGCGAGGTTGATGCACGGTCGGACATTTTCTCGTTCGGTGTGTTGATCTTTGAAATGATGACCGGCCGCTTGCCGTTCCGTGGTGAGCATGAGCCTGCGCTGATGTATTCGATCCTCAACGAGGAGCCTGAGTCGCTACAGAAATTTATTCCCGATGCGCCAATGGAGTTGCTGCACGTCCTCGGTCGTGCGCTCGAAAAGAATCCTGAAGATCGCTATCAATCAGTCCACGAAATGCTCATTGACCTCCGGAGACTCAAGAAAGATACGAGCAAGGTGTATCGAAAGGGAGCCGAGGAAATGTCGCCCCCAGCGCAAGTTTCTCACGAGCCATCAGCAAGTTCCCCAGCGGAGCAGCGACAAGCTCGAACGACATCCGTAACGATCAATATCCCAAAATTCAGAACGCGCGCATTCCTCGTTCCCGGAATCATAGTGGTAGCGTTGGCCATAGCGTTCGCGACGTATTTCTTCCTCTTCCAAGAATCATTTGAAAATGGAGAACGGCTGCCGATTGCCGTGGCTGACTTCGTGAACCAGACGAATGAGCCGGAGCTTGACGGTCTTTCGGGAATGTTCATCACATCACTGGAGCAGTCGCGCCGTCTCGCTGTCCTCACTCGCCCACGGATGTTCGATATCTTGCGGCAAATGGGGAAAGAGAATGTCACCCGGATTGATGAAGCGTTGGGACGAGAGATCTGCCGTCGGGCAAGCATTAGCGCGCTTGTGACGGCGTCCATTCGAAAATTTGGAAAACTCTATACCATTGACCTGAAGGTACTCGACCCTGAAAAGAATGAATACCTCTACACGGATAAGGAGGAAGGCCAGGGACAAGAGAGCATTCCATCAATGCTGGATAAGCTTTCAGAGAGATCGAGAATTGGACTGAAGGAAAAAGCTGCGGAGGTGCGCGCGACCAGTCAGAAGGTGGCTGAAGTGACGACGACAAACCTCGAGGCGTATCAGCATTACTTCCAGGGAGAGCAACTGATCAACAAACTGAAATTTGAAGAAGCTGGACAAGAGTTTCGAAAAGCGGTTGCAATTGATACCACATTTGCACTGGCGTACTATCGCTTATCGTACGCACTTGCATGGGAAGGTCGGCCCGGAGCTCAAGAGGCAATTGACAAGGCAGTACGATACATCGATAAAGTTCCGGAGAAAGAGCGCTACCTTGTGCGTGGTGAGTCCGCGATTATTCGGCAGGATGTACAGCAGGGGCTTTCTATTTACAAAGAGCTGTTGAACCTCTATCCGGATGAAAAGGAGGCAATCTATCTCATTGGAGATTATTCCTTCCATCAGCAGGATTATCCCACCGCTGCTGCCCATCTTGAGAGAGCGCTCTCCATGGATCCAACCTTTGAACGGGCTTATCAGCATTTGTGTTGGACGTATTCAGCAACGCGACAATTTGATCGCAAAATGGAAGTTGCCCGGCAATATGTTGCAAAGGTTCCAAACGAGGAGTCTTACGAGCTACTTGCCGGGGCCTATCTGAATCAAGTAAAGTTCGACAGCGCCCTTCACGTCTTCTCCCGCGCTCTCGAACTCTTTCCGAACAGTTGGAGAATGATGAGAGGAATTGGACTTACGCATCGTTTCCAAAATGAATTTGGAAAGGCAGAAGCAGAGTTCAACAAACTGATTCAACCAAGCCGTTCCATCAGCGATCAGCGTGTCGGGTATGACGAACTTGTGCTGTTAAACATTCAGCGAGGGAAATATCGTACTGCGCTTGAGATGCTTAATAAGATCATAGATATCGATTTGAAGCAGAACAATAAATCCTCGCTCGGGACGACGTATGCTCTTAAGGCTCTCTATCTGAAAGAACTTTTTGGTGATACAGAGGCTGCCCGCGCAGAACTTCAGAAGGCTCTTGAGTATCGTGAGGCAGGAGATCTGTCGTATCATGGTTGGAGCTACAGCGCCTACTTGGCATTAGGCGAATTTGGAAAAGCGCGTGAGATCTGGAAAAACAAACTTACCGTCATCTTCCCCAAAAACAATTACAGTATTGATGGATACGAAAAGATGAGCTCTCGAAATTATGGATCGGCGATTACAAACTTCAAAGCCCTTGAGCCTGCGATCGGTGATCCTGAGCTTTACGCCCTGGCACAATGTTATCTTGCGACTGAGCAATTTGACAATGCCATTGAAGCATTACAGAAACTGCAAAGCAGCTACGTTATTGTTCTAGCCGGTCCGGCGGATCGAGGGAAGTTTTTGACAAAGAGCTATTATCTTCTCGGAAGCGTGTACGAGAAAAAGGGAGACAAGAAACGAGCGATCGAAAGTTACCAAACGCTTCTGACACTCTGGAAGGATGCTGATAAAGACCTGCCAGAATTGATCGATGCTAAAGCTCGCCTGGCGAAGTTGAAACATTGAATCATCAATGAAAATGTGGATTAATGAATAAATGAGGAAATATTTTTTATGATAGGTCAAACTATATCACACTATAAGATTCTCGAAAAACTCGGCGAAGGCGGCATGGGCGTTGTTTACAAAGCCCAAGATACCAAACTTGATCGCCTCGTTGCGCTCAAGTTCTTGCCGCCGCATCTCTCGGCAAGCGAGCAAGACAAAACTCGCTTCATTCAAGAAGCAAAAGCAGCGGCCGCGCTCAATCATCCAAACATTTGTACAATCTACGGAATTGAAGAGCATGAAGGTACCGCCTCCGCTGACGCTTCGGCGGGCAAGCAGACTTTCATCGAGATGGAGTTTGTCGAAGGCAAGACGCTGCGTGAGATGAAGGACACGGTCGCTCTCAAGCAATCTATCGACATTGGGATTCAGATTGCTGATGGATTAGCCGCGGCACACGAGAAAGGGATTGTCCATCGCGACATCAAGCCGGAGAACATCATGATCCAAAAGGACGGCAGAGTGCGGATCATGGATTTTGGTCTGGCGAAACTCAAAGGGGCTTCCCGCCTCACAAAAGCCGGGAGTATGGTCGGCACGGTGGGTTACATGTCTCCGGAGCAAGTGCAAGGACAAGACTCCGATCACCGGACAGACATTTTTTCCCTCGGCGTGATCTTGTACGAGTTGATAGCCGGTCAATCGCCATTCAAAGGTCTCCACGAGACTGCCATTTCCTATGAAATAGTGAATGTGGATCCTGTACCTATCTCCACCACCAAGCAGGAGATTGACCCGGAGCTTGATGCGATCGTGCTGGAGTGTTTGGCAAAAGAACTCGACCAGCGGTATCAATCTGCCAAAGAAGTTTCCAAGAATCTCAAGCGATTCAAACAAGAATCGAGCCGTGCACGAGTCAGCAGGATAACTGCGGTGCGTCAGTATATTCCTCCTTCGGGCGAATCCGTCGAAAGTTCACAGTCTCTAACTGCATCTCCGTTTAGACGACTTATTCCGTGGCTTGTTGCAGCCGTCTGCTTTGTCGGCTCGGTCACATTCGGAGTTATGTTCTTTCGCAGCTCTCCGGATGAAAGAAATACAATCCGCTCTGTCATCGCACCTCCGGAGAAGGCGAACTTTAATTTTTTTGGAAACGCCTCTGGTCCTCCTGCCATCTCACCCGACGGAAAGCGGGTCGTATTTGTTGCGAGGGATTCCTCTGATAAAAGACATCTTTATGTCCGGTCGTTGGATGCGCTCGATGCACAGCCGCTTGCCGGCACCGAGGGAGCTATTCATCCCTTCTGGTCGCCCGACAACCAGTTTATCGGGTTTGTTGCTCAAGGCAAGCTGAAGAAAATTGATGCTTCGGGTGGGCCCCCCATTACGATTTGTAATTCCGGGGACTCTCGCGGCAGCACATGGAGCAATGAAGGGATGATTGTGTTTTCTCCGGGCGCCGGGAATCCTCTTTTTGTGGTTTCGGCGTCTGGGGGAACTCCAATGGTAATCACAAACCTCGATTCAATGCGAAGAGAAACAACCCATCGGTGGCCTTTCTTTTTGCCCGACGGTCAACACTTCCTGTATTATGCCCGCACTGTTGCCACCGGCGCACAAGGTGAGGGTGATGCAATCTGTGTTGCATCACTCGCCGGGAACGTCAACAAGATTCTTCTGAATGCATCATCGAACGCAGTGTATGCATCGGGCTATCTCCTCTTCGTGCGAGGAAGCAGCCTCATAGCTCAACGATTCAACTCCCATTCATTGGAACTTGAAGGAGAAGCTACTGCGATTGTCCAGGGGATTTCATATGACCCGTCAACGAACCGGGGTTTATTCTCCGCTTCCGAAAATGGACTCATGATGTATCAAACAGGAAATGTGCAAATCGGTTCGAAACTTATCACGGTGGACCGGAGCGGAAAAACATTGGGAATGATTGGTGGTATAGGAGAATACATTGGATTTCGAATCTCTCCCGATGGTCAGCGTATAGCATTAAGCGACTTCGATCAAAAATCTCGCAACAACGACGTTTGGATCTATGAAACAAATCGCGGGTTGAAAACACGCTTTACATTTGACCCCGCTGCAGAGCTAAATCCTGTTTGGTCGCCTGACGGAAATCGGGTTGTATTCTCCTCTAGTCGAAAAGGAAAAAATGATCTGTATATCAAATCTTCAAGCGGTGCAGCAAGTGGGGAAGCTTTGCTCGAATCTGGTGAAGGTAAAAACCCGACAGATTGGTCGTCCGATGGTAAGTTCCTTGCTTATACCGTCAATGCAGGTCCCAAAACACAAAGCGACATTTGGATTTTATCGCTGAACCCCCAAGGGGGCAAGCCCGAAGGGGTAGGCGGGCCCGCCCGATCGGCTGGCGCTAGTCAGGCGGGCGGGGATCGAAAGGCAATTCCATTTTTGCAAACAGAGTTTTATGAAGGTAATGCTCATTTTTCTCCCGATGGAAAATGGATTGCATATGTCAGCAATGAATCCGGGCAACCTGAGGTGTATCTGCGGCCGTATCCCGGATCCGGTGGAAAATTGCAAGTTTCCGCGGCGGGTGGGTTTGATCCAACCTGGCGTCGTGATGGAAGGGAACTATATTATACCAGTTTGGACAGAAAATTGATGGCAGCGGAAATTGCGGCGAAAGGCTCCACTGTAGAAGTAAATTCTGTGCACCCTCTGTTCGAGATGAATGGAGTAAATTACGATGTGATGGCCGACGGCAAGCGGTTCATTCTGAATGTGCCGGTTGAAACTCAGCTTTCCTCTCCTCTCACGCTTGTTGTAAACTGGGATGCGGAGCTGAAGAAGAAATAAAAGAGCGGTGAATTGTAATTCATCTCGTTCCGACGGTCTCCCTGCCTGCAGCAGGCAGGCGTCGGAACGTGGAGCCCAGACGCTCTGCGTCTATCTTGCCACGCATGTCACCGCAGGAGCGGAGACTTGCTGCGTTCCCACGCAGAGCATGGGAACGAGAAATATGCCGATGAATCAATAACAAGGAGCAACCTATGATCGGACAATCCATATCCCATTATCAAATTCTGGAGAAGTTAGGCGAAGGCGGAATGGGCGTTGTTTACAAAGCCCAGGACACCACGCTCA